>JANNVS010000406.1:0-28297 GCA_031414515.1 Sphingobacteriales bacterium
AGTGAAAATCCAGACTTAGCCAATCAGGATATTGTAAAAATGTTGTCAAAGCTTATAAAATTAGGAAAAAATAAAGATTATGCTGATGAAGTATTGTATACCATTGCAAATTATTATTACTTTCAAAAAGACACAACAAATGCCATTTCATTTTTACAAAAATCCATAAACAGATCTATTGTAAATAATGAACAGAAAGGGAAATCATTTTTAAAACTTGGAGAAATTTATTTTGATAAAGAAGCCTATGAACAAGCAACCGTCTATTATGACAGTGCAATTGTTTATTTACCTAATACTTTTGAAAATTATGATCAAATAGTAAACAGAAAAAGTATTCTAAGTGATTTGGCCATATACGCAAAAATCATCAATGAAGAAGATAGTTTGCAACGTCTGGGAAAAATGAATTCGAAAGAATTGGATATGTATTTAGCAGAACAAAAGAATTTAAAAGAAAAATTAGATAAGAAAAAATCAAGATTTAGTACCGAAGGTAATAATAATGGTTTCCAGCAAGCTTCTTTTGTAACCGAAGTTGCTATTTCAAACGGACTTTGGTATTTTTATAATCCAGAGACTAAAAGTAATGGATATAACGATTTCATTCGAATTTGGGGTGATAGAAAGTTAGAAGAAAATTGGAGAAGAAGTAATAAAACTGGGTTCTTTGATGATTTAAATACAAGCACAACGAATCAGTCTGATACAATCACTAATTCTCAAGGGAAAAAGAAAGGCATATTAACAAATCAAACAGTGTCTGATACCTTGAAAATTCCTAAAACAGCGGATGAATTTATGTTGTCGGATATTAAAATTGCAAACGCTTTATTTGGAACTGGAGAAATTTTCAAGAATAAATTAAATAACGCAACCAAAGCAAAAGAAGTATTTGATGAATTGATACGCAGATTTCCTAACAGTGATTATGATGCAATTGCACATTATTACGAATACCTGATTTATTTAGATCAAAACTTATCAGGATTGGCACAAAAAGAAAAAGGATATATTTTACAAATGTATCCGCAAAGTGAAGTTGCTGATATGCTAAATAATGTTGGCAAAAAACAAACTCAAGATAGTACTAAAGAAACTGCAGAAAAATTGTATGCTACTACTTATCAATTGTTTTTAGACTCTAAATATGAACAGGTAATAAAAAATAGATTTATTGCAAAAACAAAGTATCCTACTTCAGATAAAATTCCACAATTCGAATTTCTAGAAGCAGTATCTTATGGAAAAACAAAACAATTTGATGAATATAAAAAAGCATTAACTGATTTGTTAATTAAATATAATGATGGAGAAATTAAAAAGAAGGCACAAGATTTTCTAATTGCATATATTCAATATGAAAGCCAACTTTCTGATTCTACTATGAAAGCATTAAATACTCCAAATGCACCAAAGATAATTGACACATTAACACGTAAATTTTCAATTGATACCACCAATCTAACAGTGCTAATACAGTTGAAAGACCAATATATAAAAGTTTCAGAAATAACTGCAAATATTCAAAAGTTTAATAAAAAATATTTTGATGACCAAAAAATAAAAATCAATCCTATTTTCATAGATGGTTTTGCTATTATTCAGTTAAAAAGATTTGAAGGGATTTCAGATGCGCTAAAATATTTTACAGCATTACAGACAAATTCGATTGCTATAGTTGGAGAAAATAATTTACAAAATGTATCCTACTTCATAATTGCTCCTTCTAATTTTAAGAGTATAAATAAAACTGCAGATTTTGACGTTTATGAGCAATTTTTCTTGAATAATTATTTAAAGTAATGAATAAAATAATTGAATGGTTTAAACAACCAAGAATTTTGTGGAAACTTTTCGGTGGATTGGTATTTTGTATTTTTTTGTTCTTCACTTTAGTTAGGATAGGATTGTTTGGAAGCCTTCCTAGCTTTGAAGAACTAGAAAATCCTACCTCAAATTTGTCTTCAGAAGTTTATTCCGCAGATTCTGTTTTAATTGGAAAGTATTATGTCGATAACAGAAGTAATATATCATTTGATGAGCTGCCTTCCTATTTGCCAAAGGCTTTAGTTGCAAATGAAGATGAACGTTTTTTTGACCATTCTGGCATTGATTTTAAAAGAACAATAGTTGCGATTTTTTTTGCAGGACAAAGTGGAGGTGGTAGTACCATCACACAACAGCTAGCAAAAAATATGTTTCATAAAAGAGCAAGCAATATTTTTCAAAGAATTATGCAAAAAGCAAAAGAATATGTAATTGCTGTTATGTTAGAACGGCGATATACAAAAGAAGAAATCATTGCTATGTATTTTAATACATTCGATTTTGTAAACAATGCAGTAGGTATTGAAAGTGCATCAAGGATTTATTTTAATAAAAAACCCAAAGATTTATCGATTGAAGAAGCTGCCATGTTCGTTGGTATGTTGCAAAACCCATCTTACTATAATCCAAGAAGATTTGAAAAAAGAACCAAAGAACGTCGAGCTACTGTATTACGTAAATTAATGGAAACAGGTGCTCTTACTACAGTTCAATTTGAAGAACTAAAAAACAAACCAATAGAATTAGATTTTCATCCTGAATCTGCTAACGATGGTCTTGCGCCTTATTTTAGAATGATTGTTGCAGAACAATTAAAGAAATGGGCAAAAGAAAATAAAAAACAAAATGGAGAAGCGTATAATATCTATACGGATGGATTAAAAATTTATACCACAATTAATACTCGAATGCAACGATATGCTGAAGAAGCAGCTACCCAACACCTTACTAGATATCAATCCATATTTAATGCTCAATTTGCTGGAGGTTGGAATCCTTGGGAAACTAAAGCAGGAAAGCATATTTTAGAAACTGAATGTAAATATACAGATCGTTGGGCTGCCTTAAAATATCAAGGTTTAAGCAATACTCAAATTCTGAATAACTTTAAAACCGATAAGCATAAGATGAAAGTATTTACCTACAAAGGCATGAAAGACACATTACTTACTCCTTATGATTCTGTAAAATACTACAAATCATTTTTGCAAATTGGAATGATGGTTGTTGAACCCTATACAGGATATGTGCGCGCTTGGGTTGGAGGTCCAAAGTTTGAGTTTTTCAAATATGATCATTGTAATGTAAATACAAAAAGACAAGTAGGGTCTACATTTAAACCAGTTCAGTATGCATTAGCAGTAGATAATGGTTGGTCGCCGTGTATGGCAATTCCAACAGGTCCAATTACTATCACGTATCAAGGAACCGTATGGCAGCCAAAAAATTCAGGACGCTATGGTGGTTCATATCCAATGAAAGTTTGTTTAGCACATTCTATAAATACAGCTGCTGCATATATGATGAAAAATTTTGGACCAGAAGCATTAGTTGATTTATCCCACAAAATGGGTATCACATCTAATATTCCAACTGTACCATCTATTTGCTTAGGAGCAGGTGAGGTTTCTTTATATGAGATGATGACAGTATATTCTACATTTTGTAATGCAGGCATAAGTACTAAACCACAATATCTATTACGTATAGAAGATAAAAATGGAAATATTATTCAAAACTTCACTACTGAGATGAAAGAGGTATTTAATGATAATACAGCTTATAAAATGTGTCAGATTATGAAAGGACCTGTTTCTCAAGGAGGAACAGCAGCAAGCTTACGTGCATATTATTCTTACCCAACAGATGTTGCAGGAAAGACAGGTACTACGAATAAGAATACAGACGCATGGTTTATTGGTTTTACACCACAATTATTAGCTGGTGTTTGGGTAGGATGCGATGATCCGTTATTACGTTTTTTATACACTAGTACAGGACAAGGTGGACACGCAGCCATGCCAGTTTGGGGCATGTTTATGCAAAAAGCTTATAGTGATCCAAAATTAGCATTGAATAAAACAGCAAAATTCTTTTCACCATCCGATTCTTCATTAGTAAAAGATTTGTGTGGTGAAGGTGGAGAAACCCTTATTAGCGGTGGCGATACTGGCAACTGGGGTCAGGTAGATGAAGAAGCTCCAGATTCAGAGTATTAAATTTGAACAGAACACATAAGTGGACTTTTTAAAAAGATTAATTCTTTTTTAATTTGAGCTTGTCATCGTCTTGTCCTTTTTCTTCTATAACGAAACTTGCAGGAAAATAAACTTTCAATTGTTGCATAAATTTAAATGCTTCTTGTGATGTTTCAAATTCACCTGCTCTAAGTCTGAAGTTTGGAGGTGCATAAGTTATAAAAGTGGATATACCTGGAAAGCGAGCAGAAAATTGTGCCTTCGCTTCAAAAATTTTATCTCTTGCTGCCGCCTGAAAAACTTGTACTCGAATAATTTGTTTTTTAGGACCTGCAGGTTTGCGTGAGTACATTTTTTGTAAAATATCAATTCTCGGGTCTTTGAAAAATATAATATTATTTTTTATAACTGAAGTATCATTATCTGCTGCTTTAATATGATAAAAAGCAAAAAACAGAAAACAATATGGAATTATATATTTTATCAAGAAATTAGTTTAGAATTCTACATCTAATATTACAATCATTATGCCATTTCTTTTCCATGGCAATGTTTAAATTTTTTACCACTTCCGCAAGGACAAGGATCATTTCTTCCAATTTTTACTTCAGCACGAACAGGTTGTTGTTTTTCTCTTGTATCTGCTGACGGAGCATTTTGATATTCATCTTCTGTATTTTCGCCACCTCGTGATTCTTTTATTTTCTCAGCTATTCTTTTTGGTTGACGATGTTGTTGAATTTGACTGGCATCTTGTACAGGCAAACTGCCTTTCATTAAAAAGGTAGTAACATCTTTATTGATAGATGACAGCATTTGTTTGAATAATTCAAACGCTTCAAATTTAAAAATTAACAAAGGATCCTTTTGTTCGTGCACAGCCATTTGTACGGAATGTTTCAACTCGTCCATTTGACGCAAATGATCTTTCCAGTGATGATCAATGAAAGATAAAATTATATTCTGTTCAAATACTTTTACCAATTCTCTTCCTTTGCTATTATATGATTTTTCTAAGTTTGCAACAATATTTATATTTCTGTTTCCATCTGTAAACGGAATCACCATATTTTGAAATTGATTACCACGTTGTTCATATACATTCTTCACAATCGGATAAGCCTCTTTCATAATTGCATCTGATTTTCGAACATATTTTTGATACACTTCACGATATAAATGATCTGCTAAATCATCCGTACTTTTAGATTTTAAATCCTCTGCACTAATTGCTGTGTCAACGGAAAGGAAACGAATACAATCTAATTTAAAGGATTCAATATCTTGCGATATTTTCCCATCATTACAAACCTCAAAGCTTAAATCATAATACATATTGATTAAGTCAAATGTAATACGTTCACCAAATAATGCGTGTTGTCTTCGTTTGTAAATTACTTCACGCTGTGCATTCATTACATCATCATATTCTAATAAGCGCTTTCGAGTGCCGAAGTGATTTTCTTCAACTTTCTTTTGTGCTCGCTCTATTGATTTTGTTACTAAAGAATGCTGAATTACTTCGCCTTCTTTGTATCCCATTTTATCCATTAAACCAGCAATTCTATCAGAACCAAATAATCGCATTAAATCATCTTCCAAAGAAGAATAGAACTGTGTAGAACCTGTATCACCTTGTCTGCCAGCACGGCCACGTAACTGCCTGTCTACACGTCTTGAATCATGTCGTTCAGAACCTATGATAGCTAAACCGCCAATATCTTTTATTCCTTGTCCAAGTTTAATATCCGTACCACGACCAGCCATGTTTGTAGCAATAGTAATTTGTCCATTCATGCCTGCTTGTGCCACTACTTCGGCTTCACGTTGGTGTTGTTTTGCATTTAAAACATTATGCGGAATTTTTCGCATGCTTAACATCTTACTCAATAATTCAGAAACTTCTACATTTGTTGTACCTACTAATACGGGTCGTCCTTCTTCTCTTAATTTTACAATCTCTTCAATGATAGCTGTATATTTTTCACGTTTTGTTTTAAAAATTAAATCTTCTCTGTCATCGCGTTGTGTAGATCTGTTGGTAGGCACGACAACTGTATCTAATTTATAAATTTCCCAGAACTCAGATGCTTCTGTTTCTGCAGTACCAGTCATGCCACATAATTTATGATACATACGAAAGAAATTCTGCAAAGTAACAGTAGCAAATGTTTGTGTAGCCGCTTCAATGGTTACATTTTCTTTTGCTTCAATTGCTTGATGTAAACCATCGCTGTAACGACGACCTTCCATGATACGGCCAGTTTGTTCATCTACAATTTTTACTTTACCATCCATGATAACATACTCAATGTCTTTGTCGAACAAACAGTAAGCTTTTAATAATTGATTGACAGTATGTAATCGTTCAGATTTAATATTAAAATCCAGAAGAATATCATCTTTCTTTTTTAATTTTTCTTCATGTGATAATGGTTCATGTTCCACTTCTGCTATTAGTGCACCTACATCAGGCATCACAAAGAAATCTTTCTGTTCACCAGAAGTGGTAATCAGTTCAATACCTTTGTCTGTTAAATCAATCTGATTATTTTTCTCATCAATAACAAAATATAATTCAGCATCACAAATAGGCATTTCTTTTTGCTGATCTTGTAAATAATAATTTTCTGATTTATTTAATAGTTGCTTATTTCCAGCTTCGCTTAAGAATTTTATAAGCGCAGTGTTTTTTGGTAATCCACGATGTGCACGCAATAAAGCCAAACCACCTTCACCTTCTTTCGGACCTGTTTTTCCTTCTGCAATTAATTTTTTAGCATCTAATAAAAACTGTTGAATAACTTTTTTTTGAGTGGATACTAAACGTTCTATTCTTGGTTTTAATTCAAGAAACATTTGTTCTTCGCCTTTTGGAACTGGACCTGAAATTATTAAAGGTGTTCTTGCATCGTCAATTAAAACAGAGTCTACCTCATCCACCATGGCAAAATGTAACTTTCTTTGTACTTGTTCTTCTGGTGTACGAACCATATTGTCACGTAAATAATCAAAACCAAATTCATTATTAGTTCCATACGTGATATCTGCTAAATAAGCATTTTTTCTACCGTCAGTATGTGGTTCGTGTTTATCAATACAATCTACTGTAATTCCTAGAAAATTAAATAACATTCCATTCCATTCAGAGTCACGTCGAGCGAGATAATCATTCACCGTAACTATATGTAGACCGCAACCTGCTAATGCATTTAAATATGCAGGTAAAGTAGATACGAGCGTCTTGCCTTCACCAGTTGCCATCTCTGAAATTTTTCCACGATGCAAAACTATGCCACCAATTAATTGCACATCATAATGTATCATGTTCCAGGTTATTTCTCCACCAGCAGCCGTCCATTTATTTGGATAAATGGCTTCATCACTTTCAATTCTTATATGTGAATTTTTTACAGCTAAATTCCTATCTAACTCAGTTGCTTTTACACGAATGAAATCATTTGTAGAAAAACGACGTGCGGTTTCTTTTACTACTGCAAATGCTTTCGGCAAAATTTCGATTAATATTTCTTCAATTGCTTCGTCGCGTTCTTTCTTAAGTTTATCTACTTGACCAAAAATAGTTTCTTTTTCATCTAACTCTAATTCTTCTGTTTCAGCTTTTTGTGATAAATCATTTATTTGTTCATCTATTTCTGATAAGTATTGTTGAATTCTATATTTAAAATCCTGTGTTTTTTGTCTCAATTCGTCATGCGAAAAATTCTGATAAGACAAAAAATGCTCATTTATTTCAGCAACAATTGGCTCTACTGACTTTACGTCACGATTAGATTTACTGCCGAAAATTTTGGATAATCCTTTCTGTAAGAAGTCTAACATAATAATTTAGTATAAATAGGTTGCAAAGTTAACATTTTACACTCATTTTGAGAGATAAAAAACCTCAATTTGCTTATTGTGTGCAAAAAAAGTTCCAAAGACAAAATGGCATTCAATTAAAAGGAGTTATTTTGCACAAAAAATTATAAAATGCATATTTTATTACTGGGTTCAGGTGGAAGAGAACATGCTTTTGCGCATAAAATAACAAAAAGTGCAAAATGCACTCAATTATACATAGCACCAGGAAATCCTGGAACTGATAAACTTGGAATAAATATTAACATATCTACATCTGATTTTCCAGAACTCAAAAAGTTCGTTTTAGAAAATAAAATAGACATGTTAATTGTTGGACCAGAGACTCCGTTGGTAGAAGGAATTTATGATTTTTTTGTTAATAATGAATCCACAAAACATATTCCTGTAATTGGACCATCAAAAGTTGGTGCGCAATTAGAAGGGAGCAAAGCATTTTCAAAAGCATTTATGATGCGTCACCAAATTCCAACGGCTGCGTATAAAGAATTTACTCAAGCCAACTTAGAAGAAGGTCTGCAATATATAGAAAAACAAAAAATACCAATCGTTTTAAAAGCGGATGGTTTGGCTGCTGGAAAAGGAGTGTTGATTTGTACAACGACAGAAGAAGCAAAAACAGAATTTAAAGAAATGCTCGATGGAAAATTTGGCGATGCAAGTTCTAAGGTTGTGATTGAAGAATTTATGGATGGTATTGAGTTTTCTGTATTTGTTTTAACAGATGGAAAAGAATATAAAATATTACCAACGGCAAAAGATTATAAACGTATTGGTGAAGGCGATACTGGTTTAAATACTGGTGGAATGGGTGCTGTTTCGCCACCACCATTTGTTACAGAAAGCATGATGCAAATTGTAGAAGAAACAATTATTAAACCAACTATAAACGGATTTCAAAAAGATGGAATTGTGTATATAGGTTTTGTATATATCGGTTTGATGTACTTGAAAACAGGCGAATTGAAAGTAGTAGAATATAATTGCAGAATGGGTGATCCAGAAACGGAAGCCGTTTTTCCAAGATGGAAGAATGATATTATAGATGTGTTTGAAAAGACTGTGAACGGTGAATTATCGACTGTTGATATTGATATTGATGAACGTGCTGCAACTACAATAATATTGGCAAGTGGCGGCTATCCGCAGGATTTTGAAAAAGGAAAAATTATTACAGGAATTGATGACGTAAAAGATTCAATTGTTTTTCATTGCGGAACTGTTTTCGACAAGCTCGAACAGACAAGCGACAAGTCCGAACTGATATTGAAAACCAATGGCGGTCGTGTTTTAGCGGTTACTTCTTTGCATAAAGACTGGAAAGAAGCAATAAAATTATCGAATCAAAATGCAGATAAAATTTCTTTTGAAGGAAAATATTACAGAAAAGATATAGGTTTTGATTTGTAAAAAAAACCTCAGCATTTTGCTAAGGTTAGATTCTTCACTTCGTTCAGAATGACAAATGGTGTTAATCAATAATCAACATGGCATCACCATAAGAGAAGAAATTATATTTTTTCTGCATTGCAATTTGGTAAGCTTCCATCGTTAAATCAAAACCTGCAAATGCAGAAACCATAATAATTAAACTTGATTTTGGAACGTGAAAATTCGTAATCATGCAATTCGCAATATTAAAATCATATGGTGGATGAATAAACAAGTTTGTCCAGCCTTCCATTGGTTTTAATAATCGCTCTGCAGAAACTGCTGTTTCCAAAGAACGCATAGAAGTAGTACCAACTGCGCAGATATTTTTTCCGCGTTGAATAGCACGATTGACAATTTTTGTACAATTTTCGTCTACTTTAAAATATTCAGCATCCATTTTATGTTTCGATAAATCTTCCACATCTATAGAACGGAAAGTACCTAACCCAATATGTAATGTAAGCTCAGCAAAATCAACACCTTTTATTTCAAGACGTTTCATTAATTCTTTACTAAAATGCATGCCAGCAGTTGGTGCAGCAACTGCGCCTTCATTTTTAGCATATACAGTTTGATAGTTTTCTTTGTCAAAATCCTCAGGTTCTCTTTTTATATATTTAGGAAGAGGTGTATTTCCTAATTTATCTAGTATTCCTCTGAAATCAGCATCTGTGCCATCAAATAAGAAACGAATTGTCCTTCCTCTAGAGGTTGTATTGTCTACGACTTCAGCAACTAAATCATCATCACCAAAATATAATTTATTACCAACACGAATTTTACGAGCTGGATCTACTAAAACATCCCATAAGCGTAAATCATGATTTAATTCTCTTAATAAAAATACTTCAATTTTTGCACCTGTTTTTTCTTTTGTACCATACATACGAGCAGGAAATACTTTGGTATTATTGATTACCATTACATCGCCATCATCAAAATAATCCAAGATATTTTTGAACATTTTATGTTCAATTTTTCCAGATTTACGGTGAACGACCATTAATTTACATTCATCGCGTTGTTTTGAAGGATATAATGCGATTTTTTCTTTTGGCAATTCAAAGTCAAATTGTGAAAGTTTCATTTGTTGTTTTTATTATTTTACGGAATAATAGTTTAAGGTTTTTAAACCGATGCAAATGTACTTGTAAGAATACCAAATTGCAAACGACAGATATTTTTATTTGATTAAATTTTAGTAGGTTTGTCATATGCGTCAACTATTCAGAGTTTTAGGTGAGACCTTAAAATTAACTTTCCAGCAATTATGGTTGAATAAGTTACGTTCTTTTTTATCTTTATTTGGCATTACAGTAGGTATTTTTAGTATTATTGCCATTCTTACATCAGTAGATGCTTTAAAAAACAACATTAATCAGTCGATTAATAGCTTAGGTGAAAATATTTTATTTGTAAATAAATGGGCTTGGACTTTTGATGGACCAAGTGATTATCCTTGGTGGAAATATTTTCAACGACCAAATGTTAAGTATGAAAACTTCAAATATGTGCAAGCTAAATCTAAACTTGCGGAATATGTGACATTTGAATTAAATCCACGGCAAGCACCCGAAATTGCATATAAAGATAAGAAAACACATAAAGGTGTAATTTCAGCAGTTACAGATAATTATGGTAAGGTATTTCAGTTAGATATTGCTCAAGGAAGGTATTTATCTACTATGGAAATTGGAAATGGAATAAACGTTTGTGTCATTGGTGGTGATATTTCAGATAAACTATATAAAAATATTCCGAATCCTGTTGGTTTGGAATTGCGAATGGAAGGAAAACCATTAACGGTTGTTGGTGTGATAGCTAAAAAAGGTGAAGATTTATTAGGCTTTAATTATGATAAAGCAGTTATTGTTCCTTTAGATTACTATGAACGCAATTTTTCTATTGATGATAATCAGATAGATAAAACATTAGAAATCCGAACGAAACCTGGAGTGAATTTAGACGAACTTAAACAGGAATTAATTGGAATTATGCGTGCATCAAGAAAATTAAGACCAACTCAGGAAGATAATTTTTCTGTAAATCAGTTAAGTGTAATTGCAAAAGGGTTTGATGGAGTTTTTGATTCGCTTGGAATAGTAAAATGGGTAATTGGTGCGTTCTCATTAATCGTTGGTGGTTTTGGTATTGCCAATATCATGTTCGTAAGCGTATCTGAAAGGAAAGCATTAATTGGAATTAAAAAAGCACTCGGTGCAAAACGTTCTGATATTTTATTAGAGTTTTTATTAGAAGCAATTTTCTTATGTATGATGGGAGCCGTAGTTGGTTTAGCGTTAGTTTATGTAATGTGTCATTTTGCAACAGAAGCATCAGGGATGAAATTCACATTAAGTGCAGTAAATATTACTATTGCATTTGTAATTTCTTTTATTTTAGGAATTTTAGCAGGCATCATTCCTGCATATTTAGCAGCTACCATGGATCCTGTGGAAGCGATTAGAAGTAAGTAGAATCTTGTCGTCATTGCGTGGCACGAAGCCATCTGTATAATTCAATAGATTGCTTCACTACACTTTGTTTCGTTCGCAATGACATTACAACTCACCAAAATGAATAGGTTGCACATTTTCTTTCTGACAAACAATAAAACCTGCTTTATTAGAAAGCTCTGCAATTTGTTCTAAAGAAAAACCACAAGCTAAACCAAGCGAAGCTACAGCAATGACTGTATCACCAGCGCCACAAACATCAGGATTTTGAATTTGAGATTTGAGACTTGAGATTTGAGATTTATTTCCATCGAAAATAAAATTACCTTCAGCACCAAGCGTTACTAATAAATTTTTTAAGTTGTTTTTTTTATGCAATTTTTTAGAAATATTTTCGATAGAATCATCTTTAACTCTTAACTCATCGCACATCATTTTTAACTCACTCAAATTTGGTTTAAATAAATCAACTTCTTGATACAAATTCCAGTTATCAAATTTTGGATCTACACAAATCAATAAATTATGTTGTTTTGCCAATGAAATTATTTTATAAATATTCGAAGAATTCAGAACACCTTTATTATAATCTTGTAAAATTAGTACATGTGGTTTGTGGTTTGTAATAGCATCTGTAATGTTTTTAAAAATTAAATGATTTATCAATTGCTCCTGTTCAATTGTGCTGAGCGTTGTCGAAGAATCATTATCTATTCTAAAAACAGGTTTTCCATCTTGAAAAATTCTTGTTTTTACAATAGTCTTTTGTCGATTGTTAGTGTGAACATATAAATTCGTAATATCTTCTTTGTGCAATAATTCATAAATGGTTTTGGATGCGTCATCATTGCCAACCGTACCAACTAAATAAGGAATTGCTTTTAGTTTTTTAATGTTAAGTGCCACATTTGCGGCACCACCTAAGTATTGTTTTTTTTCTGTAATATTTAAAACTGGTGCATCTTTGTATTCAGGCGAATTTCTACAAGATGTTGTATACACAAACTCATCCAACATAATATCACCAACGATTAAGATTCGCTTATTTTCAAATTTAGGTAGGTTGATGTTTTGCACGAAACGAAAATAAGAAATAAAAAACAGATTCTATCGTGCCATGATTATCATGGACGATGTATAAAAAACAGATGGCATCGTTTTATACGATGCCATCTGTAATATCCTAATAGTTTTCCAAAGTTTTAAACTTTGGAAAACTAAACTAATTTCGCTAGCGCATTTTTTACTCTTGTAAATGCTTCTATCAAATTTTCTTCAGAAGCAGCATAGGAAAAACGAATGCATTCAGGTGCGCCAAAACCAGAGCCACTTACCGCAGCCACATGACCTTCGTGCAATAAATACAATGCTAAATCATCAGCATCTTTGATGGGTTCACCATTAAAGTCTTTTCCGAAATAAGAACTCAAATCTGGAAACACATAAAACGCACCAGTTGGTACATTGCATTTTACATTCGGTATTTCTTTCAACATATCTAACACTAAATCTCTACGTTTTTTAAATGCAACACGAAATGCTTCTGTTGGTGCTTGATCGCCTAAAAGTGCAGTAATCGTTGCATGTTGCGCTACTGAATTGGTTCCTGATGTAATTTGTCCTTGTAGCTTATCACATGCTTTTGCAATGTATGCAGGTGCAGCAATATAACCAATTCTCCAGCCTGTCATTGCATAGCCTTTTGCTTGTCCGTTTACTACAATCGTTCTGTCTTTCATCGATGGAAACTCAGCAATAGAAACATGTTTGCCTGTGTAATTTATATGTTCGTAAATTTCATCAGAAATTATATGCACTTGCGGATATTTTTCTAACACCTTTACAAAACTTTCCAATTCTTCGCGCGTGTAAACTGCACCTGTTGGATTGCTTGGTGAAGAATACACTAAAAATTTTGTTTTTGGTGTGATGGCTTTTTCCAATTGTTCAGCCGTCATTTTAAAATCAGCATCCACAGTAGTTGGAATATAAACGCAAGTTGCGTTGCATAATTTTACTTGTTCAGGATAGGAAACCCAAAATGGCGCAGGAATAATTACTTCATCGCCTTCATTTAAAAAAGAAATAAAAACATTTGCCAATGATTGTTTCGCGCCTGTAGAAACCACAATATTTTCCGGTTTATAATCGAGATTGTTATCGCGTTTTAATTTTTCGCAAATTGCTTGCTTCAAATCTAAGTAACCAGCAATTGGCGAATACGAATCGTACTTACCGCTATCAAGTGCTTGTTTTGCTGCTTCTTTGATGTGTTGTGGTGTGTTGAAATCTGGTTCGCCTAAAGACAAACTGATTACGTTTACACCTTTTGCAGAAAGTTCTCTGCTTAGTGATGCCATTTTTATCGTGGCTGATTCCGATACTCTGTTGAGTGTGTCTGAAGTTGGTAACATAGGTACAATATTTCTACAAAAATATTGAATTGCCAATTGGAATATCAGAAAGGTGTGTTATGTTTAATTAAACAAAAAAAGTTCTCAATTTTGAGAACTTCTATTTAAATATTTTGAGATGTAAATCTTAATTGACTACAATTCTGCCAGCTCGGCAATAACGTGTTTTCCAATATGCTTCATCTAATGAACTTATGGTAACACCTTTTGAAGAACATGAATGTGTGAATTTTCCATCTTGCAAATACACACCAACATGCGAAATACCGTAACCTTTAACATTAAAGAAAATTAAATCACCTTCTCTCAATTCTTCTCTATCTACATATTCAGTCATTTCAGCTAATTGTCTGGAAGTCGCATAAGAGTCAGAACATTCATTCATTAATTTAAAAACGTAATTAGAACAATCAATTCCTTTTTCACTTTTGCCTCCATAACGATATGGTGTATACAATAATTTAAAAACATTTGCATACATACTTAAATCAGTTGCTTTATTGATATTAACGCCTACATTTTGAAAGAAATCAGAAAATGCATCTAAATTAATTTCTTTCTGCTGACATATTTTTTCTAATAGAACACAAAATCCACCACTTGCATAGCTGTTATTGGTGAACAGTGAGATAACTAATAATAATGATAGAATTGCTTTTTTCATCGCTTGTAAAAGTAGAAATTTTGTAAGAGAACATGGTAATTGTGTAAGATTCAAACTGGTTAAATACTTGTTAAAAGTAAGTTTAATATGTGTAATCCATTGTTTCTGTTTGATTTGAGTTGTTTTTGTAATTAGAGATTGGAATTCCAAGAAACTAAAGTGTAAATAAACTAACGTAGCATTAAATAATCATTAATCCAATGCATGCATTGGATTAATGTAGTAACTTTCCTACAAATTAAAATAAAGCTAATGGCAACAATTCCAAGTAAATTAATCGGCGGAAATTTTTTATTTTCAGAAACAGACATTAAAGATGTTTTTATACCTGAAGAATTTACCGAAGAACAAAAAATGATTTGGCAAATGGTATTTGATTTTTGCCAAAAAGAAATTCACGGTTTAGGTATGGAACGCGTTGCACTTTTAGATGCAGAAAAAGACAAAGAATTTTTGTTAGAATTATTTCACAAAGCAGCAGCATTAGGAATTTGTGGTGTTTCTATTCCAGAAGAATACGGTGGAATGGGTTTGGATTTTAATACAGGTTTATTATTTACAGAAGCATTAGCTCTAGGATTATCTTTTGCCACTACCATTGGTGCGCAGGTTTCTATTGGTTCGTTGCCAATTGTATTTTATGGCACGCACGAACAAAAACAACAATACTTGCCAAAAATTGCAACTGGTGAATATGCATGTTCGTATGCATTAACAGAACCAAGTTCAGGTTCTGATGCAAACTCTGCAAAATCTCAAGCTGTAATAAATAAAGAAGGCACACATTATTTATTGAACGGACAAAAAATGTGGATCACTAATGGTGGTTTCGCAGATATTTTTATTGTGTTTGCAAAAATTGATGATGATGAAAGATTATCAGCATTTATTGTAGAAAAATCTTTTGGTGGCATTGAAATTGGAAAAGAAGAAAAGAAAATGGGTATCAAAGCATCTTCTACAGTTCAGTTATTTTTTAATAACGTACCGATTCCAAAAGAAAATTTATTAGGCGAACGTGGCAAAGGTTTTAATATGGCGTTGAATATTTTAAATAACGGTAGAATTAAAATTTGCGCAGGTGGTGTTGGCGGAATTAAATTTGGCGTTACAAAATCCGTAGAATATGCAAACCAACGCATTCAGTTTAACCAGCCAATAGCACAATTTGGTGCGATGAAATATAAGATTGGACAAATGGCAATGTTTGCTTTCGTAAACGAATCGGCTGCGTACAGAGTTGGAGCAGAAGTGGACAAAAAATACAAAGAATTATTGGCAAATGGTAAATCAGAAAACGACGCAAAAATTGATTCGATGCGTGAATATGCAATTGAATGCGCAATATTAAAAGTACAAGGCTCAGAAGCTGTTTGCTGGTCTGCTGATGAAGCCATTCAAATACATGGCGGCATGGGTTACTCTATGGAAACAGGTGTAGAAATGGCATATCGTGATGCACGGATTACAAAAATTTATGAAGGTACCAATGAAATCAATAGAATGCTGGCATTAGCAGAATTTTATAAACGTGCATTTAAAACAAAAGAATTAAAAGTAAATAAAGCAATGAAAACTATTCCATTAAGCATTGCTCAAAATTTTAATCCGTTTAATAATGGATTTATGGCAGATGAAGATGAAATCGTTTCTAACTTAAAATCTGTGTTTATGATTATTACAAGCGCTGCAGGTAGAAAATTAAAAACGCAGATGGAACACGAACAGGAAATTGTAATGAATTTAGCTGATATTATGGCGGTGGCATTTATGGCAGAATCGGCATTGTTGCGAATCAAGAAATTAAATGCAGATAAAAACAGCGATAAAGAACAACTGAAAACAAAAATAAAAATGACACAATTATATGTGTATGAAGCGTTGGAAATAGCACGTAAAGCAGCAGATAACGCGATTGATAGTTACGCAAAAGGAGTAGAGAAATTTACGATGAGACGTGTGGTAAATACGTTATTAAAAAGCTACGACATCAATCCGAAAGATACGCGCCGCGCAATTGCGGATGTGGTGATTGCAGCAAATCAGTATCCGTTTTAGAGAATCTCATTTCAAGCGAAGCGAGAAATCTTACTTGAATATAAAAAGAGTATAAAGCTCTTTTAATTAAATAATTTTTATTTCTCCAACTCTTTTCCAAAATCATCTAAAGAAATAGTCACCTGTTCTATTACTTCACTAAATGCTTTTAATTGTTCTGGTGTAAGATTCTTAGTAATTTTTTTCTCTAAATCAAACACTGTTTTTAGAGCAATTTTTCGCAATTTTTTTCCTTCAGCCGTTAAAAAAACTAATACTTTACGTTGATCGTTTTCATCTTGTTTGCGCGCAAGGTAACCGCTTTCTTCCAGACTATTTAGTGTGCGCGAAAGGCTGTTGGGTTCCATGCCAATACGCGGCGCAATTTTGGTGACAGGCACACCATCTTCTTCATAAATTGCCATTAATACAAAAGCCATAGATATAGTACCATTATATAAAGTAGCTTTATCATTAAAAACCTTTGCAATATTCAACCACGATGTACGTAAATGATACAATATCATTTTGTCGGCTGCTTCCTGAAATAAATCCATAGGCTAAATGTAAAAAATAAAATAGAATGCAGTATCTTGTTGAGGCAAAAAAATGAATGCACGCATTGAAAAATATCTGAAAGCCTATAATTTAGTGCAATTAGCAAGCTGGTTAACAGCAATTATGGTATTGCCATTCAATTTCATATATGCATTCTACACTATTTCTTTTGTACAATCATTATCTATAGCGGAAGTTTATCATGCTTTTAAAAAATGGAATAATTCGTCACCTTTTTTATGCTTTGTGCAAATCGGCGCACGATTATTTATTTTGTATTTTACAGCCGATATTTTATTTATTTCAATTTCTAATCCTATTCCTAATTTCAACGAAGTAATCTATGTAATGTTAGCTTTCTGGTGCATCGCAGAAATAATTCGATATGCTTATTATATAACACAACTATTCAAAAAAGAAAATAATATTATTACATGGTTGCGTTATTCAGCATTTATTATTTGTTATCCAATTGGTTTAACTTGCGAGTTTTTTGTGCTGTTCACAGTCTTTAAATACTACGATATTTTAGCAATAAAGATATTAATAGTTATAGTTGCCATTTCATATTTCATTCTATTTCCTAAATTATTCAAGCATCTCTTAAAACAACGCAAACAAAAACTATAATTTTTCTAAATACTAATTACTCAGTACTAAATACTAAAAAATGAACGATTACTTACAAAATGCCACTTTGCGCACGTTATTAAAAACGTTGAATATTCCTGTTCCAATTCCACCAATTCTGAAACGTAATTTTAATGCGTATTCAGATGATGAATGGACATCAAAAAATATTGCCGTTGCAGGAAAAGAAAATGAATTCTTGCATCAATTACAAAAAGAATTTCATACTAAAGTAGGTAGTGCAACCATCTACGATGAAAAAATGGATGGACTTGTGGTGAGTTGTGTAGGTATGCAAACCATAGAAGACTTAGAAGATTTATATACAACGGTCAAAAATACTGTTTCCAAAATTGATGCAAATGGTAGAATAGTTTTGGTATCAAAAACAGAGGAATCAAGTGCATTGTTTTATACAGTTCAAAAATCAATAGATGGTTTTTCACGTGCCTTATCAAAAGAAATTGGAGGTAAAAAAGGTGTAACAGTTAATCTTTTAAAAATCACGAATGAAAATGTTTCTGTTGAGAAAGTTGCCAATGCGGCACTCTTTTTTTTAAGTGATAAATCTTCTTTTATTACAGGACAAGTGGTTGAATTAAATAATTCTTTCGGCACACATTTTTCTTCGCCAAAAAAGTTATTGCAAGATACAATTGCGATTGTTACAGGTGGCGCACGAGGTATAGGTGCAGCCACTGCAAAAGTATTACATCGTGAAGGTGCAAAAGTTATTATAGTAGATGTTCCTTTTGCAAAAGACGATGCAGAAAAATTAGCACAGGAATTAGATGGCGATGTTATTTTAGAAGATATTACAGACGCAAAAGCAACTGTCGATATTCAGCAATATATTTTAAATAATTACAAAGGTTTAGATATTTTAGTAAACAATGCAGGCATCACACGCGATAAAACCATTGCGAAAATGAACATCGATCAGTGGCGTGGTGTGCTAAATGTGAATTTAAAAGCGATGATAAATCTTACGGAAGTATTTATTGAAAAAGGATTTAATGAAAACGCAAAAGTTATTGGATTATCTTCTATTTCGGGTATTGCTGGTAATGTAGGTCAGACTAATTATTCGCTAACCAAAGCAGGTGTAATTGGATATATGCATGCTGTGGCCAAAAGAAATCCCAGCATTTTTGCTAATGCAGTAGCACCAGGTTTTATTGAAACAAAAATGACAGAAAACTTACCATTTTTTGTAAAAGAAGGCGGTCGGCGATTATCTACATTAAAACAAGGTGGTTTGCCTGAAGATGTTGCAGAATTAATTGGCTTTTTGTCTTCACCTTTATCCAATGGAATAAATGGACAATGTATAAGAGTATGCGGTGGCAGCATGATAGGTGCATAAATCAAATCATTTAAAAGAGATGGTACAAATTTTTTATTTGTCCTAGGATTTCGTAATATTACGCTATTATTAACACATTATTAGAAAGACAAACTTTGATTTTAGAGAATAAAATCATTTGTATAAAAAGCATACAACACTAAATAACACACTATGAAAAAATTGTTCATCACCGGGCTTTTAGCACTTTCCACTATCTGTATTTTTGCACAGGAAAGTATACTTAAAGCTGAAACACCTACTACTACACCAGAAAAAGAACCATTAAAATTACGTATCCGAAAAGATGTAATTAGGCCTTTAGGTAAAGACTGGTATTTTACAGTAAGTGGTGGTTATGGTATTCCATTTTTAGCTACAAATAAACGTTCGCCACTAAAAGAAATTGGCGATAAAGATTGGTATCAAAAAGGTGGAGATTTAAGTGTAAAACCTATATTTGGTACCAATGGTGGAGGCTTTGCTTTGAATGTAGGCTGGGGCCACATGTTCAACAAGTATATAGGTATAGATGTAACACACACTATTGCATGGCATCCTGAAAAATTAGATGCTCGTATAGATTTAAATACCTATTATGCGACACAAAAAACTGGAACATTTGGTATTTATATCTCACCACATTTAATTATGCGATGGGACAATGGTAAACGGTTTGGTTTGACTGGAAAAGTGGGTATAGTGATGCCTATTTTTGGCAAAACATCAACGAGAGCATACATCTTAGACAAACAAGGTAGAATAATTGAAACTTTAGCAGGACTACCAATTTTACCATTAAGCATTCCAGGATTATTTGGTTTAGAAATTGAAATAGTAGGTAGAGCACATACATCTTATAATCCTACTGTTGGTGTAAGCGCATCTATTGGCTTCGACGTGAAATTAAATCAACGATTATCTATGTTTGCCGAGATGCGAATTCAAGCCTATACAATTACTTTAAAAGAAACTATTTTTGACGAATTCAAACAAACAACTAAAATCAATGTATTAGGCATTAAAATAGCAGCGCCTGAAGGTTTGTTAGCCATTCCATCTAATGTAGCAAACGTAGATGAAGCACCGGAATTTTTAAAGCATTATGTTTACAGAAAGGAAATAACAGAAGAATCAAATACGGCACGTTATGGAACTAAAAGTCTTTTTACTGAAGATGGAATAGGCGCAGCTATTCGTGGTCTTATAGGTCAAAATGGAACACCAACAATTGATGTCAATAAACCTATGGATGAACCTGGCGTAAAATTTAATGCTTCTACTTTATATTTTAATTTAGGATTGAGAGTTGATTTTGATTTCTGGAATAAAAAACGTGAAGACAATCGGACACAAAAATTAGCATCCAAACCTGTGAAAGATACAAAACAAAAAAAATCAAAAGGTTCTGGTACTATGTTAATAGATCCAGATAATGGAATTGAAGTCACACAATAAAAGATATATAGACAGATGAAATATTTCCTGCTTTTTCTAACAGTTTTATCTTTAGGTACATTTACCTATGCTCAAAAAAGAATAAAGACTTCATCAACAGTTCGGATTTCAACTGCTCCTGAATCTAACTTAAAAATACGAAGCAAAGTAACTCGTCCAGAAGGAAAGGGTTGGTTTATCTATAGCACAGCTGGTTATGGTATTCCATTTTTAAGCACCAATAAATTTTCATTTAAAGAAGTCGGTAATAAAGACTGGTTTCAAACGCCAAACAGTTTAAGCGTAAAACCAATCTACGGAACCTTAGGTGGTGGCTGGCAAGGAAGCTTTGGTTGGGGTCACATGTTTAATAAATTTATTGGTATTGATATATTGCATACTATTGCATTGCATCCTAATCAATTAAATGCCAGAATAAATACAGATATAGATTTAGGTGGAGGCAAAAAAGCTTCTTACTATGCAGAAGAATACACCAAAATTCAACCAGCTATTTATTTGAATCCTCATTTGGTAATGCATTGGGACAATGGCAAGCGCTTTGGAATGACAGGAAAAGCTGGTTTGTGTATGCCAATTGGCGGTAGTCCGATTACAAAGGCAAAAATAATTGACCACTCAGGAAGACTAGTAGAAACATTAGCAGGACTGCCGGTTATACCACTTACTGTATTAGCAGATTTTCGCGCTGAATATAATGCAACTGCCATATCAAAATTAAAACCAACAATTGGGGTAAGCGCTTCCTTTGCAATGGATGTTCGTTTGTTCAAAAACGTTTGGGCTTTTGCAGAGGTACGAGTACAAGCATATACCATTTCTCCAAGTGAAACTATTTTCACAGAATTTTCACTGAAAACAGAATCTCCTTTATTGCCGTTAATTTCTGCCATTGCACCTATTCCATTAAATATTGCTAATGTAGATGAAGCACCGGAATTTTTAAAACGGTTTGTTTATGTAAAAGAAATTACAGAAGAATCCAATACACTTAGATATTCAACTGGTGCAACATTAAAAGAAATTGATATTAATAAACCAATGGAAGAAACAGGAATAAAATACAATGCGTCTACCTTGTATTTTAACTTAGGTGTACGTATGAACTTTACGCAAAATTGGGACAAAAGACGCGCGGCAAAAGTGATACCGAAACGTGAAGCAAAAGCAGCAAAGAAAAATAAATAAGAGACGATGCTTAAATAAATAAGACATGAAAAAAATAAACATTACACTAGTTTTTATTTTGATGCTTTTTATAGGCAATGTCTTTGCAGGTTTTAAAGATGGTTCATATACTTACAAAGGATTTACGCGCAGATACACTATTTATGTGCCGGATATCTACGTCACAAAAAACATAAAAGTACCGTTGCTTTTAGGTCTTCATGGATATGGTGATGATATAGATAATTTTAGAAATATCTGTATGTCCAGTATGGCAGATACGGCAAACTATATTTGCGTGTATGCTGAAGCATTGCCATGGTTAGGTGCCAATGCCTGGAACTCAGGTGCAGGTGTTGGTTTAATAAATGTAAATAGTGATGTTGATGACGTAGGATTTTTAAATGGTTTAGTCGATACTGTCATTAAAAAATATTTAATTGATACCAATAGGATTTATGTTTTTGGGTTTTCATTTGGTGGTTTTATGACTGACAGATTAGCCACACAAAATTCTAATCGATTTGCAGCTGTCGCCAATGTTTCTGGCTTACATGGCAATTTTTTAGCTGGTAAAATTCCAACAAAAGGTATGCCTTATTTAAAGTTTCATGGCACTAATGATCCAACTATAAAGTATGATGGAACACAAACAGTTGGACTTTTCCCAGGATTTGGCTTAAGTGCAGAAAATACAGTGAATTTTTGGGTAACACAAAATCAATGCAATGCAACAGTAGTAGTAGATACAATGCCTGATTTAGCAAATGACGGATTCAGATTCGTAAGATATACTTACAATAATGGAAGAGACCGAAGTGAAGTTGTTTTTTATAAAGTAATTAACGGCGAACATAGATGGTATGGAATTCCAGCAAATGATATTTCATATTGTCAAACCATTTGGTCATTTTTCAGAAAACATAGCAGACAATCAATTATTTCAGGCGTAAGAAACATAAGCACGAAAGGTAAATTCAAAGTTTATCCAAATCCATCAAATGGTATTATCACAATAGATTTTTCTTCGATAAAAGAAAACGTACTTTCCTTAAATGTATATAATACTGTTGGAAATTTGATGATGACTTTGCCGATTAAAAATGAAAAACAAATTACATTGAATTCATCATTGCCAAATGGAATGTATCTAGTCCAATTAATTGATGAAGATGGAATCGTTGCTACTGATAAAATTGTAGTGCAGTAATCTATCATTTTACACAAAACGCAAATGAAATAACTGTGTCATGTCAAATACTTTATTAAAACCCATGGCTAATTTTATAAACAAACTAAGATTGGATTTAGGAATATCTTCAAAGTATTTTACTGTTCGAACTAATTCGATATGTTCACTCCAATTGGTGACTATCTTTGAGTCTAAAATTCCCCATTCTAGATGTGCTTCTCTCATGCCAGCTTGTTTGATGCGTATATCTGCAAAAAATTTTCCGAATTGAGAAACCACATCAAATATAACTTCAGCTCCTTTTAATTTTGGAGCAATAGTTGTCAAAAATAGTTGAACATCTTCTTCCTTAAAATAGGGCAAAACACCAGGAATCGTTATAAACAAACCATTTGAAATATCACCAATATCATCAATCCACGAATAATCTAACATAGATTTTGCAATATAGGTAACGCGATTATTTGGTTCATGCAACAATTGTTTTCTAAGTGCAATCGAATCAGGTAAATCTAAATCATACCATAATGCTTTACCGTTATCGCATCTATAATAAGTAGTATCCAAGCCTGCACCAATGTCTAATATTTTACCATTCGGATGTTGAAGTAAAAATGCACGAATTGCTTCATCCATTTTATACGCGCGATAACACAAAGCATGTACACCAATTTCTGTAATGTTGCGTAAAAGTTTCTTTCTATCAACATCTAATTGATTAAATAATTCCACAGCTTTAGTGTCATTCAGTAATGGATTTTTATATTGCGTTTCTTTTGCACGCGAAACTAATGGCAATAATAATGTTTCTTGTACTCGACCGAGTTGTATTGCTATTTTTTTCATTTTTTAGTTGATTATTTCGGATGATACACACTTTCTTTGTCTTTAATAATTTCATCGTAATTCATACTCATCTTTTTGCATTTTTGTGCAACAAATAATTCCATTTGGTCGTCGTAATGTTTGTTGCCTTCTACATTACTTGTTCCATACGGAGAAATACTTTCTATAATAGGTCCATTTTTTGTAAACTGTACTAACTCAATATAGCTTTCACCAGCTTTTGCTTTAAAAGTTCCGTTTTTATGTTTTGACATCATCATGGCTGCCACTACATCAGGTACACCACCAATAGGTAATTCTTTTTTACCACGCACTAAATGTTGCAAATCACCTAACGGAACTTCGAGTGTGCCAAAATGTTTTTTCAAGTGTGCTTGTGCATCTTCTACAGCTTTTACTAAAAACCATTCTTTTATTTTTGTACGTACAGCAGGTAAATGTCCTTCTTCTATCAGTTTGTCAATAACAGAATGAATAACTAATGCAACCATTGCTGCCTGCTTATTATTGGCATCTGCACTTCTGTTCCATTTTTTCAAAACAGTTATACTTTCTTTAATCTGCGGATATTTTTCAATGTCTAATTGTAAAATATCTTCAACGTTTTCCATCGCATAATTATAAGCTGGATTCATAAAAGAATAATCGTACTTAATTGCTTTAAATTCATCGTACGAGATTTTTCCTGTGTTGGCAAATAAAAACCCAGTGCGTAAGGAGCGATTATCATTATATGCAAAATAATAATCTTTCAATGGATGTGTATTTCTGTCAATGTTATCTTCTTTTGCGGTGCAATTAAATGGTGTATTATTATTATTAAAAACATAACCACATTTTGGATTAATTACTTTAAGTAAACTGTCGTAGCCATAATAATCATTTGCTTTCCAAAGTGTAGCTGAAGTATTTCCTGGCAACACATGCCACCAATCATAACCTTTTGCTCTTCGTGGAAAATGACCATTATCTAAATACATAATATTGTTTTCTTTGTCAGCATAAATAATATTTAAACCAGGTATTTTTAATGCTTTAATTGCAGTTGTGAATTCAGAGAAGTTTTTTGCTTTATTCATGTGATACAATTGTTCGGCAGCACCAACATCAAAAGCAGATGGGAAACGCAATGCATAATAGTTGCCATCTTTTTCTAAAACAGGTCCATATACACTTTCATAATATTTTTTAGTAACAGGAATTTTTATAATCCACCAAATCTTCACCCACATTTTTACCTTCTTCACTTTCAAGTCTAACCATTTCCCATCAAACTCATATTTCAGTTTTTCTGTAGGATGCATTTTTAAAAGATACACATCATCGTGGTCTGCCATACTTACAGTATGTGCCCAACCTAAGTTTTCATTGACACCATGAAAAATAGTAACTCCACCAGGAAACGTGCCACCTAAAATATTCCAACCTTCCTCAGAATGTAAATGCGCTTCGTACCACGAGTACGGACCTTCTAACGGCTGATGCGAATTAATGCCAAGATAAGTGTTGCCGTCTTTTGTTTTATTAGCGTTCACGGCAAAACCGTTGCTTCCTTTTGGTGCTGCAAGTGTAGGATTACTAATTGTACCATCGGAAATTTTCATAATTGCAAACGGAACATTTGTCATTAATGCCATTCCAATTGTATAACCAACGATTACGTCTTTTTCAGTAACAGGAAACACATCTTTTATCCATATTTTATCAGGATTTAATTCGGCAAATTTATTGCAGGCTTGCACATAAGCACTCAACATTCCTTTGAATTTCGGAGAAAAGCTTTGGTCATATAATTTATTAGTGCTTTCACGTGCGCCAATTACTGCACATAAAAAATCCATGATTGCACCGTCTTTGCCTTTTACTTCAGCGAGTCTGCCACGTGCCGTCAAAAAGTTTTCTTGCATTGATTTGAAATCATCTTCAGCTGTTGCCCATGCTAAACCGTATGCTACTTCTTCATCGGTTTTTCCGTAAATATGTGGAACGCCAAATTTATCTCTGATAATTTGAATGTTATTGATATTAATTTCTATCGAAAATGAGTTAGCAAAAAGGAAAGAAAATGAAATAAAAAAATAAATATTTTTCATGTAGTTAGTTTAAGGCGTTTAAGGTAAATAGAAATTAAATGATTTCTACTAAACAAACGGTTAGTTTTGGTTAAAAATAATCTAAGGGAACGAAAAAATGTAAATAGAAATTCAATTTTATCTATATATTTATTCCATTTTTAAATTAATTAGCATTGAATATGATACGACATTTGTTTTAAATATTTCTTTAACTATACTTTGACAAGAAGTTGTCTAAATAAATAAAATACTCAGAAGATTACCATTAGAAGCAATATTATATTTGTAAAAATTTCATTTTTTATTTATTAATTTAGCAACCTAAAAATTCGCTAATAATGAAGAAAATACTCTTATTTACATTTATACTTACATTTTCACTTTTTACTTTCGCACAAAATGATGTAGTTGGTAAGAATATAGATAAAACAGCACAGCCAGGAGATGATTTTTTTAAATATGCCAACGGTGGCTGGACAAACCAGAATCCTATTCCTGCAGCTTATTCGCAATGGAGTATCGGCAATCTGGTACAGGAAGATGTATGGACAAAACTGAAAACCATCAGTGAAAATGCAGTGCTGCAAAACAGAGTATTGAACAAAGTTGAGAATAACACTAGAAAAATTGCAAATTTCTATTTTACTGCTATGGATACCATCAGTATCGAAAAACAGAAACTAAAATCTATAGCAACAGAGTTGGCAAAAATAAATGCAATCTCTGATAAAATATCCTTATTAAAAGTTATTACACATCTTCATTCTATTGGTATTCCTGTTGCCTTTGATTTGGGTGTTTATCAGGACATGAAAAAAAGTGATGTTAATGCACTGTATTTATCACAAGGCGGACTTGGATTGCCAAATCGGGATTACTATTTTAATAAAGATGAACGCACGGTTAAAATAGTAAAAGATTATAAAAATAAACATCTTGGAAGAATGCTGGAATTCATTAATCCAAATTTCACCACTGGTGCAACTGGTGTTTATGATTTGGAAAAAGGATTGGCAGAAAAATCACGAAAATTAGAGGATTTGAGAGATCCGTATGCAAACTACAACAAAATGTCTGTGTCTCAATTAACCCAACTGACACCGGCTATCAACTGGACGATCATATTCAAAGAACTGAATATTAAAACGGATTCCGTAATTGTAGGTCAACCAGAATTTTTTGTAAAGCTGAATACGATATGGAAAAAAACGTCATTGGTAGTATGGAAAAACTACCTTCGCTTTCACGTAATTTCATCTTATGCAGATTATTTAAATAAGAAAGTAGATAATGAAGATTTTCGTTTTTATAGTACTGTCATTCGTGGAAAAAAAGAACAGTTGCCACGTTGGAAACGTGCCTTACAATGGGAAGAAGCTGCTATGGGCGAAATTTTAGGACAACTATATGTTAAGGATAATTTTCCAGCAACTACAAAAGAACGGTATAATAAACTGTGCGACGATGTATTTGATGCATTTGCAGAGCGTATCAAAAATTTAGATTGGATGAGTGAAACAACTAAACAAAAATCTTTGCAAAAATTAAATACAGTTGCCAAAAAAGTTGGTTATCCTGATCAATGGAAAAATTTCTCTGGATTAACAACTAATGATAACTCTTTAGTGGAAAATATAAAAAGTGCGAATAGATTCTGGTTCAATTACAATATAAGTAAACTGAATAAACCAGTAGACAGGAATGAATGGGATATGACTCCACAAACGTATAATGCATACTACAATCCATCCAATAATGAAATTGTGATGCCAGCTGGTATTTTTGTAATTCCGGGTTTCAAAGATGCAGACATTGATGATGCAGTCATTTATGGTTATGCAGGTGCATCGACCATAGGACACGAAATTACACATGGTTTTGATGATGAAGGAAGACAGTTTGATGATAAAGGAAATTTACAAAACTGGTGGCTTGCAGAAGATGAGAAAAAGTTTACTGAAAAAGCACAAAAATATATCGACCAGTTTGATAATTATGTAGTACTCGACTCGATGCATATTAATGGCAAAGCCACCTTAGGCGAAAATATTGCAGATTTAGGTGGTCTGGTAATTGCATTAGATGCTTTCAAAAAAACAACACAATATAAA
>JANNVS010000407.1:0-5553 GCA_031414515.1 Sphingobacteriales bacterium
TACATGCGTAAAATAAAGAACTGCAATAATGACTGCCACAGCTACACGAATGGCTTTGTCTAAATTTCCCATATTCTGTTTCATAAATTTGATTTTGTTAATGCAAAGTTATATTAAACTAAAATGATTGTCAGTTACAAATGTTACAATTCTTTTAGAAGTTTGATTTGGTTTCTGTAGAGCAGCAATTTTTTGTCGTTTTCAAGTTTTTTTAATAATCTTGATATAACAACACGTGAAGTAGCTAATTCGTCAGCTATTTGCTGATGGGAAAGATTGACAAGCGTTGAATGTGTTGCTTTAGATTTTTCTTTTAAATATGAAATTAATCGTTCGTCTAATTTTTGAAAAGCAATCTGGTCTATGGTTTTCAATAATTCATTAAAGCGATGATGAATAGTTTTCATGACAAAGCTTTTCCAGCTCGGATATTTCACTAACCATTCATCCATTACTGCAATTGGCACTACCAACATCTCTACCTCTTCTTCTGCTACCGCTTTTATTTCGCTTGGAAATTGCTGCATACAACAGGTAAAAGTCATGGCACAACTTTCTTTTGGGTTTACATAATACAATAACAATTCATTTCCTTCCTCATCTATACGAGAAACTTTTATTGAACCTTTAATGATAATTGGAATCTGGCGAACGGTTTCTCCAATATCCAAAATAATATCACCTGCTTTTGCAGAAATTAATTTAGATTTTAAAATTAACTCTTTAATTAATTCGGGTTCAAAAATTTCTTTGAATATTTCTGCTGATTCCATTAAATAAAATTAAGAATTTATATTTTTATCAAAAATGATAAAAATCAGTTTCTATCTCATAGTCATTCTTCGTTCACTATCTAATTTAAGTGCGGTAGCAATCATGAATGTAAAAGAAAGCAAAGAAGAACCGCCATAACTTAATAATGGCAACGGTATTCCTATAACCGGCAGTAATCCAATTGTCATACCAATATTTATTGCAAAATGAGTAAAGATGATAGCTACTACGGAATAAATATATACTCTACCATAAGGGCTTCTTTGCCGTTCTGCTAACCATAATAATCGCAAGAGCATCATTACATATACAGCCAATAAAACTAGCGAACCTAAAAAACCCCATTCTTCGCCAATTGCAGAAAATATAAAATCTGTACTTGTTTCTGGTACATAATTATACCTTGTTTGTGTGCCTTGCAAATATCCTTTACCAATTATTCCACCAGAACCAATTGCAATTTTTGATTGATTTAAATTATAGGCAACACCACGTTTTGCTTCTTTGGAAAGTTCTTTTCCCAGAACAACATTTATTCTATCACGTTGATGTTTTTCCAATACATTATTAAATATATAGCTTACTGAGTAAGTATATAAACAAGTAATAATCATTATGACAGATAATATTCTTACAAATTGCTTATTGAACCAATTCCAATAAATCATTATACAAAATAAAGCAACGCTAACACCGATAATAATATATTGATTAATAATAAGAGACAATACTGAAATTGCAATTATATACAAACCCAAATAGATAATTAAATCAGATAAGCCTTCTCTGTTTAATACAAAAATAAATGCTGCAAATACCAAACATGAGCCTGCATCGCCTTGTGCGGCTACTAACAATAAAGGCAATCCAAGAATGACATATGCTGTTAAATGTTCTTTGCGCGTAACGAAACGCATATTTGGAGT
This sequence comes from Sphingobacteriales bacterium, assembly GCA_031414515.1. Classification (GTDB taxonomy): domain Bacteria; phylum Bacteroidota; class Bacteroidia; order Chitinophagales; family JADIYW01; genus JADJSS01. The sequence continues at coordinate 1,701 of JANNVS010000407.1, forward strand.
ATCAAAATATTTTGCTAGTGCCATTGCAGTGGCAAATTTTGCAAACTCTGATGGTTGTAATTTAAAGATACCTAAGTCTATCCAGTTTTGATCGCCTTTTGTTTTTTTTCCAACGACTAACACCAACAATAATAACATTATTACCAAGCCATACATTGGGTACGAAATAAGTTGTAAAATTCTTCTATCAAAACCCAGGATGCTGAAGAACATAAAGCCTGCAACGAGTACAAAAAATGCTTGTTTTACATAACTATGTTTGAAACTGAAAAAAGTTGCATTGACTGCGCCATTATATTCTGTAGCAAAAACAGATAGAATTCCTAATATCACTAAAAATAGATAGCAGTAAAGAACTGTACTGTCAATTGGGTCATATCCACGTTTTCCTGTTTGCATAATTATTCTTGAAAAATAAATTCTTCTTTTCTGTTAAGTATAATGCTGTCTTGGTTTTGATTTGTTTTATCTTTTTGTTCTTTATTTTTTAATTTAATTGATTTTAAAGAATCTTCTTCAAATTTTAAGCGTTTAGAAGCATCTTTCTTCGCTTTTATTTTAGCTATTGAATCCAGCAATAGCTGCTTCGCGGTTTTTTGATATTCCAGTTCTATTTCTGTTTTCATTAATCGTGCTTTATACATCCTTTCCTGTAATGGTATCCTGTTTGATGCAATAGTATCATTAATGTATTTTTCTACCATGAGTGATGCAATTGGTGCAGCATAAGTAGCACCAAATCCTGCATTTTCTACAAAAACTGCAATCGCAATTTTTGGATTAACTTTAGGTGCAAAGCCAGCAAAGACAGAGTGATCTTTTCCGTGTGGATTTTGCGCAGTACCAGTTTTACCACAAAAACTAATATCCGGAATTTTTGCAATTCTTGCCGTTCCATCTAACACTACTTTTTCTAATCCATCGGTAACGTATCTATAATATACAGTATCAAATCCGTTTGAAATTTTTTGACTGACGGGTCTTCTATATTGCTTGTCTTTTACAAAGTATCTGCAAATTTTAGGTGTAATATAATAACCTTTATTTGCTATTATTACCATCGCATTGGCAATTTGTAACGGTGTGGCCAAAATTTCACCTTGTCCAATAGAATTAGAAATGACAGTAGCAGCACGCCATCTTCCAGTTCCAAAAATAGTATTATAATATTTTACTGATGGAAGATTTCCTTTCTTTTCTCCTTTTAAATCTATTCCTAATTTTTTTCCGTAACCAAAAAGGCTTGTCATATCCCACCATTTTTGATACGCAACAGCTGGAGAAGAGAACGTAGAGTCCATAATAAAATCATTGTAAACTTTACAAAAATAAGAATTACATGAAAATTGTAATGCTGTTTCTACATCTGGAATTCCATGTACACCATGACATTTCACTATATGATTTCCTACTCTATAACCACCTGGACAGAACCATTGCCATTTTTCAGTATGCGTTTGATTTTGCAACATTACCATTGCGGCAGCAGCTTTAAAAGTGGAGCCTGGCGGATACATTGCTTGAATTGGCCGATTTAATAATGGAATATAATAATCATTATAGAGAATATTGAAATTGTGTCGACGATAGCGACCTGTTAATAGATTTGGATCATAACCAGGGCTGCTTACATACGCCAATATTTCACCCGTAGATGGCTCTATTGCAATTACACCACCTACTTTTCCTTGCATTAGTTTTTCACCATATGCTTGTAAATCCGCATCTAACCCTGATACCATATCCCAACCTGCTATGGGTATTTTGTCATCTTTTCCGTCTTTATATTTTCCCTTATATGTATTTTTTACATCCACAACCTGGTAGTTGTAGCCTTTTTCTCCACGCAATAGACTATCATAAAATTGCTCTAATCCTGTTGTTCCCATATAATCACCTAAATCATAATATCCTGCAGATTGTTTTATGTTATTTTCAGTTACTTCACTTAAATAACCCAAAACAGCAGCACCTCCTTTGTAAGGATATCTTCTTACAGTTCTAATTTGGAAAGAGAATGATGAAAATTCAAATAAATGCTCTTGAAAACGGGCAAATGTTTGCGGGTCTAGTAATTTAATAAAAGGTGTTGGTCTATTTGGTGTGGTACGTTTTATTTCATCTAATTTTTTACGGACATATTCGACATTCGTGTTTAATAAATCGCACAACTTAAAAGTATCCAAATCTTTTGTCATATTTAGCTGCACTAAAATATCGTATACAGCATCATTATATACAATTACTTTACCATTCCTATCAATTATAAGACCACGTGAAGGATAGTTTGTAACTTTATTAACAACATTATCATGTGCTTTTAATTTATAACCAGGAGTTAAAACCTGCAAAAAAAATAATTTAACTATTAGTATAAGTGCAACGATAAAAATCGCTTTCTCTAAAATTCCACTTTCATTACCACGTTGCATTTTTATTTTATTCTCTGTTTTTTCCCATAAAAAAAAGGCTAATCATCCAAACCATTAATAAAGATGTACACAAACTTATTATAGTTTTAAATATAGTAGAGAAAAAATTAGCAAACGAGAATACTTCTAAAAAAAAATAAAAAAAATGATGAATTGAAAAAATGATTAATGAGTAATAAAAGAACCAAGTTATTCCTTGTTGCGAAAGATTAGGTACATCTAATTTATCCCACCCAGATCGTGGTTGAAATGTATCTAAAATATAACTTCGCGAATACCCCATCGCCGTTAAGGCTGCAGTATGTAATCCACCTCCATTACTAAAAATATCAATTGTTAGACCAGTTGAAAAAGACAAGAGTAAAACTATAAAACGTGATGTAAAGACAGGCAACAGCAATATAGCTAACGGATAAACCATTATATAAACACGGCCTAATGGCAATTCATTTAATAATAGAACTTGCAAAGCAATAAGCAAGATAAATCGTATAGTATTTGATATAAAAAATTTACTATTCATTGAGCATTTGTATTTGCAAAGAATCTAACTCTTTTTTCTTTTCATTTTTTACCACATAAACATAACTCAAGCTATTTATATCATTTGTCAGGCGAACATTCATATAATAGAAACTGGTGCTTTCTTCAGGATTTAATTTCTTTACGGTTGCTACTATAATATTTGGCGGAAATATAGAAGAGAATCCTGCAGTAAGTATAGTATCATTTTTTTTGATGGTTAAAGTTTTGCTAAGTCCTTCTATTTGCAAAGTATATGGGTCTTCACCATTCCATCTTAAATTCCCTAATGCATTGGTATTTTTATGTCGTACACTTATTAGGGATTTAACACTTATGACTGACATAATAACTGAAAAATTTTCTGAAACATTTATTACTATTCCAACAACACCTTTACTGCTTATCACGCCTTGGCCTTTTTGAATACCTTCTTTACTTCCTTTGTCAATTGTTATATAATTGATGCTTTTAACTATGGTGTTATTTACAATTTTTGCGGAAATGTAATCGAAATGATATATACTTGAATATTTTGGCAACGATGAATCAATCGGATACTTATTTTGATACTCTATTAATTTTTTTAACTGTGTATTTTCTTCTGCTAATATCTTATTATTAGTGCCTAAATGTATAAACGAATAGGCTCCATTTACATATTCTAAAACTGTTGCTGTAAATGTATTAGTCGTATTTAAGATTTTTACTTCTTGATATTTGTTAGATTTAAAGATTAGAGAGAGTGCAAAAATTTCAATAAGCACAAATAAAATGGCCACATAAAAGCGAGAAAATAAATAATATATGCTGCGCATTATTTTAACTCATCAAGAAAGTGTAACGGTGTCTATTTTTTAATGCAATTCCAGTACCTCTAACTACTGCTCGTAACGGAT
>JANNVS010000408.1:0-3376 GCA_031414515.1 Sphingobacteriales bacterium
CATGCCAAAGCAAAGTAAGTACTATGACAGCTACTAACCATGGCACCGGAATTAAAAAGATAAATGCAATAAAAACAACCAAGTTGTACTTTATTCGTATCCAAAATGAGTCGCTTGATGCAGCAGAATTTATGGTTTGACTGAAATAAGACATTCTAGAAAATTAGTCACAAATATATTAATTTAGAATCAATATACCAACAAAATGGTAGCCATATAACAGGATACAATCAATGGTCTTTAGTTAGAATCTATAGTTTCCATTATTAATTTCCTCTTTTATTTTTTGAGTAATTAAAGTGTATTTTTTATCAATAAGTGCATACACCTCATTGTGAATTATTTTACAATCATAACCTTCTTCTTTGAGTGTGTGTTTTTTGTATTTAAATGTAGATGTTGTTTCTGTATGTTTTGAAATTCTTAAAAACAATGGTACAGCATAAGATGGAAGTTCTTCATTTAAAAACAGATACAATTTTTTCAGATTTATTTTTTTAGCATCATCACCTAAAATAATGTTTGCCATTCCAGCTCTTCCACTATTGTCAGGAATTTCAACTCCATAAACAATACTTTCCATAATGCCTTCAAATTGATTTATAATTCCTTCCACTTCTACCGTTGATACATTCTCACCTTTCCACCGGAAAGTATCGCCTAATCTATCTACAAATTGAGTATGTAAAAATCCCATATCTCTTACTAAATCTCCTGTATTAAACCAGGCATCACCATTTTGAAATACATTTCTTAAAATGGAATTTTCTGTTTTGTTTTTTTCTGTATATCCATCAAAAGGGTAGCGTTTGCTTATTTCACCAAGCAGTAGTCCTGTTCCATTTGCAGTTATTTTTTTCATAAAACCTTTGTGGTCTAGAACCGGAATTTCATTTTCTTTATCGTATTCAACAATGGCATAGTTTGTAATAGAAAAACCCATTGTACTATCTACATTAAACACATTAAAAAATGCAATATTTCCTTCACTGGATGCATAAAATTCTGAAACCTGATCTATTTTAAATCTTTCTTTAAATGCTTGCCAAATTCCAGGACGAAGTCCATTGCCAATCATTTTAGTAAGTGTATTGTTTTTTTCTAATGAATCTACTGGAGAATTTAAAAGGTATTTACACATTTCGCCAACATAACCAAAGCCAGTTGCTTTGTATTTAGCGATATCCTTCCAAAAATCACTTACACTAAATTTATTTTTTATTACAATGGCTGCGCCACCAGCAATTACTGAAGTCCAGCAGACGACCATTGCAGTAGCGTGAAAAAATGGCAATGGTACGTATAAGATGTCGCTTGATTTTAATCGAAAACTTGTCAATCCAAATGCGCTGTAACCTTTTATCCATCTTCCATGACTAATGATAGAAGCCTTTGGTAAGCCTGTTGTGCCAGAAGTATAAATGTATAAATTAGCATCTTTTGATTGGATTTTAAAATCTAAAATGGGTTCTCTTGCCGAAAAGGAAGAACTTTGAATATCAAAACAATGGATTCCTTTTATTTTTTTTGCATCTTTTTTTTCTTCTGCTGGTACAATAAATATCTTTTAAGAATAATAGTTTATTTCTTCTTTTATATCCATAAAATTATCTAACAACTCTGTTCCAATTAAAACTAATTTTGGGTTTGCTAAATGAAAACTATGTATCAAAGGTTTATGTTTTTGTGCTGTATTTATTAATGCAGCAACGCCACCAATTTTTGCCATAGCCATTGAAATTGCTAGAATCTCTGGTCTGTTCTCCATCAATACTGCGACGACATCACCTTTTTTAAATCCTAATCCTAAAAATTGATTGGCTAGTTTATTTACCCAAACATCAAATTCTTTATATGTCCATTTTTTATCTAAGTAATAAATACAAATATTATTCGGAAATTTTTTTACTGTTTTACTAAAGATTTCTCCTATAGAAATATTAGACTCAGGTGTAATTGTGTAGTTGTAAAATAAAGCGGTTAAGATTTTAGGTAAATCTTTTATTACTTCAGGTAATTTTAAAAACAATTCAGGAAAGCTTACTACTTTTTTTGTTTGGTCTACTTTTGACATGTACTACTATTTCAATTCTGAAGATGATTTATTCAACAATCTTCTTGCAATTATTAATTGTTGGATTTGTTGTGTACCTTCAAAAATATCTAAAATTTTTGAATCTCTTGACCATTTTTCTATCAGTTCTTTATAGGAATAACCCAAAGAGCTACAAAGCTCCACACATTTAAGTGTTAGATGATTTGTAATTCTGGCTGCTTTCGCTTTACAAATAGATGCTTCTAATGAATTTGGTTTTCGATTGTCTGCTTTCCATGCTGCTTTTAAAGTAAGTAATCTTGCTGCTTCATATTCTGCTTCCATTCTATAAATTTCTGCTTCTACAGATTTTACATTATTGATTGGTGTTTTATAGTCTAAATTTATTTTTTCTTTTAATAATTCTTTCGTTCTTTCTATGGCTGCTTCGGCTACACCATTTGCCATGGATGCCACAAATGGTCGAGTATTATCAAAGGTTTCCATGACGCCACCAAATCCTTTTTTTACATCGATTTCAGGCGTGCCTAATAAATTTGCTGCCGAAACCCTGCATTCTGTGAAGACAATAGCAGCAGTATCTGATGCTCGGATACCCAATTTTTTCTCAACGCGGACTACTTCCATGCCAGGTGTTCCTTTTTCCACTACAAAAGATTTAATTGCAGCTTTTCCTATTTCTTTATCCAAAGTTGCCCATACTACTACTGCATTCGCACGTTGTCCTGAAGTCACATAAATTTTTTCACCATTCAACACATAAAAATCACCTTCTTTTCGAGCTGATGTAGTGATAGCAGAAGAGTCTGAACCACAATTGGGTTCTGTAATTGCCATAGCAGCCCAAGTTTTTGCAAATCGTTTTAATTGCTCAGGATTTGCGACCGCACTAATTGCTGAATTTCCTAATCCTTGTCCAGGAATGGATAATAACAAACCAACATCGCCGTAGCACATTGCTTGTATATTAATACAATTTGCCATATTTGCACCATTTCTAACTTGTCCATCACTTACTTCTTCTTTTTTTGTTGCTGCGCCACCTATGGCTCCATCTGAACCATCATTCATGCCATTTAATCCTGCAGCTAATAAATCTAGTTCTACTGGATAGGTGTGTTCTTCTACGTCGTATTTTCTGGATACTGGTCTGAAGATTGTTTTTGCAGCTATTGTTGCAAAATTTTGTATGCCTTTAAATTTATTTGGAATTTCTAAATTCATTTTCTTTGTTTAATTTTTTTATAAATGCAATCCATTAACTGCGATAGAAACCGCTCTTAAATCTCTGTACCATCTTTCGACAGGGAAATCTCGGAC
>JANNVS010000409.1:0-6585 GCA_031414515.1 Sphingobacteriales bacterium
CCATTGAACTGCTGCCATTTCATTAATAACAAGTCAGAGATTCTAATACCACCTGAATAACAGGCAAATATGAACATATCTTTGTGTAAGTCTAAACGAGTGCCAGGTGTTGTAATCAAAGCATCAATATTACTTATTTCATCATCTGAGAGGTAGATACGTTCCGTTTTTTCATACTTTATTGAGTATTTCTTAAAAGGATTATCTTTGTATTCAATTATGTCTTTTATAAAAGCTTCATTGAATATTCTTCTTAAATATCTAAAGTCCTTAGCAATAGTATTTGTTTTGTTTTTGTGTTTTTTCCCTCTTAAATGTGTTTCATACTTAGATAAAAAGTCACTGTCTATATCATGAAAGGTAATAGACCTTCCATCTGTATATTCTTTTAATTTGGTAATGATTGAGCAGTTTTTACTGTAAGTGCCTATTTTACCGCCATTCTTGTAAGATTCCTCTGTCAATTTATCAGCAAACGGAAAGAAGTCCGTCGGTTTGTTACCATATACTTCATTTCTAATTTTTCTGGATGTAAGCGATTTATTTTTATTGTCATAGTCAAATACTTGATCCTGAACTTCTGAAAACTTATTAGCAATAACGGATTTTATACGTTTGCTGTGTGGGTGTTTAGATTTGATTTTATTTTTCTCAAAATCCCAGTAATCCTGCTGCACCATAAAGCCTGTTGCGATATAAGAAATTTTCCTATCTTTGATGATACGAAAGTGTATTGGTGCTTCGCCTTTTTTGTTTAGTTTATCTTTTCTGTAAATAATTGATACGCTTGCCATTGTGAAAGTATTTTGGTATCATAAATATAAGGAATAAAGAATAAAATGGGGTAAACAATGGGGTAAACATTTGCTTTATTTTTGCACATTTTTATGCACTTTTATACATAGTAAACTTTATAATATGCCTTAATTTATTGACACTTTAAAGAAAAACGATGCAATAATATGAAGTTAGTAGAGTCCCTTCGCGGTCACTTTTATATTGTTTTAGTATATTTCCCTCCAAACTATTTTCCTAAATATTATCCACCTTTTTAATCATAAATTATATGAAAATGTCAGTAACTAAACGTTTTTGAATAAAATGGAGTTGAACGATTTCGTGTATATTTGCCAGTTGTGGATTTGCCATAAAACTGAAAATCATAGAGATGAGACTGAGAAGTTTGGATATAAAAGGATTTAAGAGTTTTGCCGATAAAACTCAAATTAATTTTGATAATAACATTACAGGCATCGTTGGTCCAAACGGTTGTGGAAAATCGAATGTCGTTGATGCTATACGCTGGGTTTTAGGTGAACAGAAAATAACGGCCTTACGCTTGGAAAAGATGGATAATATCATCTTTAATGGCACAAAAGACAAGTCCGCAGCAAACATAGCTGAAGTATCCATCACCTTAGATAATACCAGAAATCTACTACCAACTGAATTTTCTAGTGTAACAATAACAAGAACAGTAGAACGTGAAGGAAATAGTGATTATAAATTGAATGGCGTTTCTTGTAGGTTAAAAGATATTCGTGACTTATTTATGGATACAGGAATTTCAACAGATACCTATGCCATTATAGAGTTAAAGATGATAGATCAAATTCTAAACAACGTAGACAATGCGCGTCGTACTTTGATAGATCAAGCAGCAGGAATCTCTAAATATAAAACAAGAAAAAAAGAAACATTATCAAAAATACAAGCAACAGAAGGTGATTTAAGCCGAGTCGAAGATTTATTATTTGAAATTGACAAAAATTTAAAGGCATTAGAAACACAAGCTCGTAAAGCACGTCAATACAAAAATTATAAAGAAGAATATAAAATTATTTCCATTGATTTATCAAAATATGATTTACATGGAATAAATGAAAGTTTTATTATTTCTAATAAAGAGATAGAAGAATTCGAAGATAATAGATTAGCAGCCAATACGCAGATTGAAGTAATGGAAGCAAATTTAGAAAAAGAAAAACTGTCTGTATTAGATAAAGAAAGAACTCTCTCTGACCAGCAAAAGCAACTCAACACCTTCTTATCTTTATTACAGGAAAAAGAAAGTCAAAAGAAAATAGATGAACAGAAATCAACTTTCCTGAGAAATCAAATTGTTCAGCTTAATCAACAAATTACACAAGCCAAGACAATTATTGAAAGCCTAAATAAAGAAATTGCAAACCTAATAACATATAATAAAGAAGACGTAGAAAAATTAGAACTTGCCAGAATTGAATTTGAAAACACAAAACTCAAATTAGATGAACAACGCAATACAAATTTAGAATTTAGAAATAATTTAGATGAAGCCAGAATAAAACACGTAAACGGTGTAAATAAAATTGCAGAAACAGAAAAGCTAATTGCTGTTAAAGAATCACAACATGAAGCATTACAACGTAGTGCACAACAATCTATATTTGAAAATGAAGAGAGAATTAAAACATTAGAAAGCCTAAGAAACGATATTGGTCAAACACAGCAAAAAATTGATAACCAAAAATTACTGATAGACGACTTGCGTAAGAAAGAAGAAGAAAACATTGAAAAGATATCAATTTTAGAAGAAAAAACAGAGCTACTTCGTCAGGAATTGACAAATAAAAACAGAACACTTGACGCAAAAAATAATGAGTTTAAACTTACCAAAAACATGATAGATAATCTGGAAGGCTTTCCAGAATCTATAAAATTTTTGAAAAAAAATGTAAATTGGCTCAAAGACACACCATTACTTTCTGATATAATATATACAGATGAGAAATACAGAGTTGCAATTGAAAGCATATTACAACCTTACTTAAATAACTTTGTAGTAGACACTGAAAATGAAGCAATTAATGCAATTGATATCTTATCTCAGAGTTCTGTTGGTAAAGCAAGTTTCTTAATATTAGACTACTTTAAGAAATTGTCGCTTAATGGTTCTCAGTTCTCTATAAACAACACTAAAAAAGCATTAGAAGTAGTTCAGATTGATGAAAAATATCAACCGCTGCTATCCTATTTATTAAATGGAATTTATATCGCAGATGAAAATAAAGATGTTAACCAAATTTTTAATTTAATAGAGAATAAAAAAGATATATACATTATTTCAAATTCTGGTCATTTATTAAAATCCGATAAACAAATTTCTGGTGGAGCCGTTGGATTATTTGAAGGAAAACGTTTAGGTCGTTTGAAAAATTTTGAACTGCTGGAAAAAGAAATAAAAGAATTAGAAATTGAAGTGCTAAATTTTAAAAAAATTACACAAGATAATTACAACGAATTACAACACTTAAAAGTAAACTCTTTTAGAAATGTCATTGAACGTGAGACATACGAATGGCAACAGATAGAAAAAGAATTAGTTGCAAAAAAATCTAAAATAGAAAACGAAGAAAACTCAATTGGAAAAATTACTTCACTGGCACAAGCGTTACAAGAACAAATAGAAAAATTATTAGCAGAAATTTTACCATCACAAATACAGTTGAGTGAACAGATTTCAACCACTAATGAACTCAAAACAGCATTAGATAATCTTGAAATTAATTTCAGAAAAGCAAATGAATTATACAATCAATTTTCACAGGTTTTTAATCAATCCAATATTTTATTTATTCAGCAGGAAAATAAATTAAAATCCAATCAACAAACACTTACATACAAACAACATCAGTTAGAAGAAAACCAAAGTCGTTTACAAAATGCAAGTTCTGAAATTGAAAACTCACAGTTGGAAATTGATATTTTGTCTGAATCAGTTAATAAAATTGAAAATGAATTAATTGAATCTTATAGAGAAAAGGAAGTTCAAATGTTGTCGCTTTCAAATCAGGAAACAGATTATTATAAAGTGAAAGAAGGCATTAATACTATTGAAGATGCTATACGTGAGAAAAACAGAACCAAGCAACAGATTGAGCAAACCATAATGAATAAAAAAGATTTGCTTAGTGAGTTGAAATTAAAATTAAATGTATTAAAAGAGCGATTATCTATTGAATTCCATATAGATGCAGAAGAATTTACTTCAACATTAGAATTACCAGAAACACCAAAAGATGATTTGATTGACAGGCTGGAAAAAGTAAAACGGAAAATAGAAAACTTTGGAGAAGTGAATCCGATGGCAGAAGAAGCCTACAATGAAATGAAAGAACGCTTTGATTTTATTACTTCTCAAAAACAAGATTTAGTTGACTCTAAAGAAAACTTGCTGCAAACAATGTTAGAAATTGAAAATACGGCAAAAGGTCAATTCTTAGAGACTTTCCAAGCAGTACGAGAAAATTTCATAAGTGTATTCAGAAGCATGTTTACAGAAGATGATAATTGCGATTTAATTCTTGAAAATCCAGAAGATCCATTAGAATCAGAAATTGAAATAATAGCTAAACCAAAAGGCAAACGTCCACAAAGTATCAATCAACTTTCAGGTGGTGAAAAAACATTGACTTCCTTGTCTTTATTGTTTGCATTGTATTTATACAAACCTGCACCTTTTTGTATTTTAGATGAGGTAGATGCACCGCTGGATGACAATAACATTAAAAAATTCAACGAAGCCATCCGTAAGTTTTCTGCTAATTCTCAATTTATTTTAGTAACACATAATAAATCTACAATGGAATGTGTAGATTCTATTTACGGTGTAACGATGGTAAAACAAGGCATCTCGCGTGTTGTACCTGTGGATTTTGGTAGTTTGAATTAACACCATTCTATTGTGATACGATGTGCTAAGAAATCAATTCTATTTCTTTTTCAAATTCATATTGCGAATCTTCGTGCAAGGTTTGCATAGCTTTATTTATTTTCTTCAACTGACTGTTGTATAAATTAACCATAGCAGCACTTTTGGTATAATCAATTTTTAATTGTTTTACTTGTTTACAAAAATGAATTAATACTGTTATTTCTGTTTCTGCCAATCCTGAATATTTAATGTACTTATTTGCTATACGTAAATTTCTACGAATGCTTTTCTTTGCAAAAAACATATTGGAAATATTTATTTCAGAAAACTGCTCTTCTATTTCCTTTTTAATAGCATCGATATAATGTTGTTCATTGGTGTTTTCAAACAACAAATAATTCAACAATTCTTTATTTTCTTTTTTATATTTCGCCATGCGCAAACACAATTCCACTAAAGCTTCCTGAGGAATATTTTGCAGTTCATTTTTTATAGTAGAAAGAGAAGCTGATTGCATGGATTCAAATTTACACATTTTTTTATTCTGTCTGAACCATGATTTGCATGATTAATTTGATTAAAAAGATTTATTTGCGAAATAAAATAAATACAACAAAAATCCATCCATCCTCAAATCCAGTAAATCCTAATTCATACAATTTCAAACACATTAGCGTTCATCACGCCACCAGTGTGTACTGCAATTATAGTTGAGTTTTTAGGAAAATATTTTTTTTTAATCAAATCAAAAATACCGAACATCATTTTTCCTGTGTACACATAATCTAATAAAATTTGATGTTGATGATAAAAGTCTTTAATAAATTGAATAAGTTCTGGTGTGGTTTTGGCGTAACCGTTGAATGGATAGTTTTGAATTATGAGTTCTGAATTATGAGTTAAAAATTTTTCGTTTATTTCATTTTTTAAATCACTATGTTTTAATACTGCAATACCAATTGCTTTTTGATATGGTTTTAGATTAGATGCAATGCCAGCAATGGTTGTTCCTGTACCGCAAGCACAACAGATATAATCAAAATCTATTTCAATTTCTGAAACTATTTCTGCACAACCTTTTATTGCTAATGAGTTGGCGCCACCATCAGGCAAAATATAAATGAGTCGTGAGTCGTGAGTCTTGAGTAATGAGTCTATATTTTTAACTTTATAATTTTCTCTAACTAAATAAATTAATTCCATTCCACAGTCATTTGCAAATTGCAATGATTTATTTAATGGTGAATATTTTTCACCACGAATAATTCCTATACTTTTGAAGCCAAAAACTTCGCAGGCTTTTGCTGTTGCAGTAATATGATTAGAAAACGCACCACCAAACGTTAGAATAATAGTTTTGTTTTCTTTCTTCGCTTGTTCTATATTATATTTCAGTTTGCGCCATTTGTTGCCTGATATTTCAGGATGAATTAAATCATCGCGTTTTAGAAATAAGTTGATGTTGAATTGCTTTGTTAATTCAGTTTCTATTTTCTGTAATGTTGATGGTAGCAGAAACATTCAAATAAATTTGTAACTTTAATTAAAGAAATATAAAATGCAAAGAAAAATTATTATTTTACTGATTACAATCGCAGTGATATTATTTGCAATATATGCAATAAAGATGTACAAAAAAAATGAATTGTATGAATTTAAGAATGAAGAAATCAGTACGATTATATCAAATGATGATGATACTTCTATAAATTCATTAGATGGAAATATGACATTTAATAAAATAGCATCCAAGCCTAACAATGTAATTCAAACAGGATTTCCCGAACATAGATTAATTACAGTATACAGAACAAATAAACTTACCAGTACTGATGATGTAGATGCTACATCAAGTAAGTATTATACTGAATACGATGAAGAAGGCAATG
>JANNVS010000410.1:0-2287 GCA_031414515.1 Sphingobacteriales bacterium
CATCTACTGGACAATTCAATATCATAAATACAGACAGAACTGTTGGTGCGATGTTGAGTTATGAAATTTCTTGCAAATACAAAGGAACAGGTTTACCTGAAGATACCATACAATATAAATTTATTGGAAGTGCAGGACAAAGTTTTGGTGCATTCTGCGCACCAGGAATTAAATTTGAATTAGAAGGCGAAGCAAACGATTATTTTGGAAAAGGTTTATCTGGTGGAAAATTAATCGTATATCCATCTTCAAAATCAACTTTTAAACCAAGCGAAAATATTATTATTGGCAACGTAGCATTTTATGGTGCCACAAGCGGTGAAGCCTATATGCGTGGCATGGCAGGTGAACGTTTCTGTGTGCGTAACTCAGGCGTGAAGGCAGTAGTAGAAGGCGTTGGCGACCATGGCTGCGAATACATGACAGGCGGCTTGGCTATCATTTTAGGGAAAACAGGACGCAACTTTGCAGCAGGCATGAGCGGTGGCGTTGCCTATGTATATGATATGGAAAATGCATTTCCAAAAAACGTAAATAAAGAAATGGTAGAGTTGGAAGATTTGGAAAGCGATGATTTAAATATTTTAAAACATCACATCGAACGACATTTGAAATACACCAATAGTGATGTTGCAAAAAATATTTTAGATAATTGGGAAGTTACTTCAAAGTTTTTTGTGAAAGTAATGCCAACAGATTACAAGAAAGTATTACAGGAAAGAAAAAATAAAACAGGAAAAGTAAACGTGTAAAAAAGTTTTTTTTAAAACACATAGGCACATAGATAATTTCTATGTTTAATTCGCAGAATTCTATGTTGAACTTATTTAACGAATAAAAAAGGAAATTTAGACAAAAAGCAGAAAGTATAGAAAAGAATAAATTCTTTCATAGCAATAAAAAACTATGTGCCTATGTGTTAAAATAAAAAATAAAAAGCTAAGTGTTAAATGGGAAAACCAACAGGATTTTTAGAATTCACCAGAGAATTGCCGAAGTACAAAGATGCTAAAGAACGCATCAATGAGTACACCGAAATTTACCTGGAATTTGCGGACGAAAAAACGAAAACGCAAGCAGCTCGCTGTATGGATTGCGGCGTTCCTTTTTGTCATTCCGGTTGTCCTCTTGGAAATATAATTCCTGAATTTAATGATGCTGCATACAATGGCGATTGGAAACTAGCGGCAGATATATTATTATCTACCAATAATTTTCCTGAATTCACTGGAAGAATTTGTCCTGCTCCATGCGAAGCATCTTGCGTGTTAGGTATTAACCAACCACCGGTTGCTATTGAGCATATCGAAAAATCAATTATAGAAAAAGCGTTTGAATTAAATTTAATTAAACCACAAATACCAAAAGAAAGAACAGGAAAAAAAGTGGCTGTGGTTGGCTCAGGTCCTGCAGGATTAGCCGCTGCTGCACAATTAAATAAAGCAGGTCACAGCGTTACTGTTTTTGAACGTGCTGATAAAATTGGTGGTTTGTTGCGTTATGGTATTCCAGATTTTAAATTAGAGAAAACAGTGGTGGAACGACGTGTAAAATTAATGGAAGAAGAAGGCATCGTTTTTAAAACAAATACAAATATCGGTGTAGATATTTCTTTAGATGATATAACGAAAAAATTTGATGCGGTTGTACTTTCAGGCGGTTCAACCATACCTAGAGATTTACCAATTCCAGGCAGACAATATAAAGGCGTATTTCCTGCGATGGAATTTTTATCACAGCAAAATAAACGCGTTTCTGAAATAAAAACAGAAGTTGATTATCAAGGAAAAAAATATGAAAATGGCGATATTTTTGCCACTAATAAAAATGTAATTGTAATTGGCGGCGGCGATACAGGTTCTGATTGTGTAGGTACTTCTAACCGTCACAAAGCGAAATCCGTTACACAAATTGAATTATTAGCCAAACCACCGGAAAATAGAGCCGAAAGCACGCCTTGGCCACTTTGGCCTATGCAATTACGTACTTCTTCATCACACGAAGAAGGCTGTGAGAGACAATGGTCTATTTTAACAAAAGAGTTTATTGGCAACGAAAAAGGTGAACTTACAGGTTTAAAAATTGTAGAAATAGAGTGGAAAACGGTTGATGGAAAACCACAACTAATTGAAATAGAAGGAACTGAGAAGATATTGCCTTGCGAACTGGCATTGCTTGCAATGGGTTTTGTGCATCCACAACACGAAGGTATGCTGATACAGCTACCTGTAGAATTGGACGAAAGAGGAAATGTTAAAGCCAACAACTACCTTACCAGCGTGGATAA
>JANNVS010000411.1:0-6074 GCA_031414515.1 Sphingobacteriales bacterium
CGGTTACGGAAAGTTGTATATCATTCGTTAACCAATTTTAAATCAGGTCTACTTCCATATCAAACAAATCCATATTTAAAACTTCATTGATGTATTGGTTTTATGAATACCATGCAGAAGCACCTTAACACGATTCACTGTTTGTCGATACAAAAGTAAACTACTTTTCATATTGCATTATGAAAGAAAAAATGTGGCAGGCTTTTGAAAATGAAGAGCAAGCAGTTTTTACTAATTGATGAAATTGGTAAAGCAGATATTGAATTTCCAAACGACTTGTTATTAGAGTTGAATAAAATGGAATTTTATTACTACCAATTACAAAAGACAATCAAAGCAATACTGCAGGACAAAATACTTTTAGAAAATTTTAGTTTCTTTGAAGATAGGGTTATTCAACTTTAAATATAATTGTAGTTCTTTTTTTAGTAGGTTCTAAGATTTCATATTTTGAAAACTCTTTTATTTTTTTGAATTCAGGTCTTGCCTGTACATCTTCTAATTTTACTTGATTTTCTACAGGTGCGTACCAGTCGTCCCAAATTAAATAACATGGTTTATGCATCGTATTATTATGAAAATCATTTTTTAAATCCGGACGAATTTTTTCATCAAACAAATCCATATTTAATACTTCACTAATATAGGGTGCGGTAAAATAAATCGGCAATTTTTCATAATCAGAATAATTTGCCTTCATATACTTTGCCATTTCTTGCTGGCATTGCTGGTCTTCATGTAAATTCAAATCGCGCATACTCGAAATGGCATATTTCTTTATAAAAAAATTAAAAAATATTATTAGTAAAGCTGTAGCAAAAATTGCATAGTAAGAAGATTTATTATTTGGTAATCGACAAAAAAGCTCATTTAAAACTTTTGCACAAATAATGGCTGCCAATGGCAATACGCCAACCATCACACGTATTAATCCGAAAGAATGAAACCAACCTTTATACCATGCAAACGAATGAAAGAAAAAAACAGAAAAGAAAATTCCATAAATCAGAAACATATCTTCTAATGTAAAACTGACATTCTTTTTCAATACAAATTTTAAAACTGAATATACCAAACCAAGCAACATACCTGACCATAAAACATAATACAAAATAATGCCAGTTGAATATCTAATATTATTAATAAAGGTATCCCAAGATCCATTGCCATAACTTGTAGCGCCAACCGCATAAGGATTCTCCGTAAAAACCCAAAGTAAAGATTTGTCGTAAGCCAATATTCCTGCTACTGTATATACAAGATGTCCGACAATAAGCAATGGAATCAGTCGCCATTCTTTTTTGAGTAACATATACATCAAAAAAACTACTATAACTACCATTCCTTCTGATCGAATAAACGGTAAAAAAGATAAAATTAGTAATGAACTTATTTTTTTATCGTATAACCATAAAAGTATAAGTGCAATTAATATGAATGCAAATAAAGGCTCTGTTAAGCCAGACAATGAATAAATAATTTGATGCGGAAAGATTGCTAATAATAATCCGGCTAACCAAGCATGCTTTATATTTAGTTTCTGTGCAGTTAGAAATACCAAATAAATGGAAATTGCATTAATGGAAATATTGAAAATCTGAATTCCAATAAATCCAAACTGAGCTGGAATACAAGTAATCAAAACATATACAGGTTTTGCCCAATGATGAAAAAAGTGATATGGATGTTTGAAAGCCCATTTTGAATATAAAAAATGCATGATGCTGTCACCTTCATCGCCAGTGCCTGAACAGGTAAAAGCGATAAAAAACATTGTAACAAAAAATAAAATAACAACAGAAAGTGTAATCTTTTTTTGTGATATGGAATAACTCATCAATAAAAATTTACTGAAATATTAAATCCTTTCGTCATGCAAGACTGCACGTTTTACTAATGGATTAATTCTCATTCCTGAGTGATTACTTCTATTGTTAAAAATATCTATTGCCGTATAAATTGCTTTTCTGAAAGAAGATTCATCTGCAATACCCTTTCCAGCTATATCTTCAGCGGTGCCATGGTCTGGTGATGTACGAACTACATCTATGCCAGCTGTAAAATTTGTGCCGTCTTCACCAGCAATATATTTAAATGGAATTAAACCCTGGTCATGATACATTGCTAAAATACCATCAAATTTTTTATAATTACAGGAAGCAAAAAATCCATCTGAAGGATATGGACCAAAAACAGTTAAGCCACTTTCTTTTGCTTCTTTTATTGCAGGTAAAATAATATTTACTTCTTCACTACCAATCACGCCACCATCACCTGCATGCGGATTCAACCCTAATACTGCAATACGTGGCTGATCAATTCCAAAATCTTCTTTTAAAGAAGTATTCATGAGTTGTAGCTTTCGAGTAATTTTTTCTTTGGTAATTTTAGAGGCAATATCTTTTACAGCACAGTGATTAGTGACTAGACCAACACGTAGATCTTCTGAAACCATGAACATAAGATTATCTTTTGCACCAAAATAGTTCATTAAATATTCAGTATGACCAGCGTATGGAAATTGCTCCGAATGCATCACCTTTTTATTTATGGGTGCAGTCACCAATACATCAATTTGTCTACCTTTTATGGCATCGCAAGCTGCTTGTAAGGATTTTAGGGCATAATTTCCAGTAATTTCTGTAGGAATTCCAGGTGTAATTTGGAATTCTTCTTCCCAAACTGGAATGATATTCAAAGAATTGTGACTTAGATTATTATATCCTTTTACAGAAGAATATTGGAATTTTTCAAAGTTGAATATTTTCTTATAATAGGATAATACACGTGGATTACCATATAACACAGGTGTGAATTGCTTATATATTTGGTCGTCCAAAAAGGTTTTCATGATAATTTCAGGTCCAATTCCTGCTACATCACCTAGTGTTATTCCTACTTTTCTTTTCTGATTTGTTATGGTCATCTTTGCACTGATTTTGTACAAATTTAAACAATAATCTCACACCATACGCAGTTGCCCACTTTCCACGGTAATTATAATTAGAAGAAATGAATGCGGGACCGGCGATATCGAAATGCACCCAAGGATAATCTGTGAAGTGTTCCAGAAATTTTCCTGCTGTGATGGCGCCTGCATCCATCGGTCCCAGATTCTTTAAGTCGGCTATATCGCTCTTCATATAGTCGGCATATTCATCCCAAAGAGGAAATTCAACAGTACGTTCTCCAGTACTATTTCCTGCTTTTCTAATTTTCTTTTTTATAGACTTATCTGCTGTGCCCATTATTACACTTGCTTCTTTACCAATGGCTCTCATGGCAGAACCAGTAAGTGTAGCAAAATCCAATACTAATTCTGGTTTGAAACGTTTAGCATAATGCAATGCATCTGCCAATATCAATCTGCCTTCCGCATCCGTATCTAAAACTTCTACAGTAGTTCCATCATACATTGTAATTACATCGCTTGGGCAAATCGCTTCATAACCAGGACGATTTTCTACAGCAGGAATTAGTCCAATAATATGATAAGGTAAATTAGCTTTGGCAATCGCATACATTGCACCAACCACAGCTGCTGAACCTGCCATATCAGATTTCATCAAATCCATACTATTTCTGGTTGGCTTTAAGGATAATCCACCTGTATCAAAAACTACACCTTTTCCAACTAATACTAATGGTTGCTCATTCTTATGTGTTGCTGGTTTGTATTCTAAAATATTAAATGTAGCAGGTGCAGAACTGCCTAAGTTTACTGCAATCACGCCACCCATCTGTTCTGCTTCTATTTCTTTTTGATCTAAAACCGTTACATTAAACCCAGCAGCTTCACCAATTTTTTGAATTTCTTTTGAATATTGAGTAGCCGTTAAAAATGATACTGGTTCATTTACTAAATCTTTTGTAATACGAACACTTTCTGTAATTAAATTAAGTTCATTTACAACAGATTCTTCTAATAAAAGTGGATCGATATGAATTGTTAAATTAAAACCCTTTGGTTTCGTTCTATATTTTAAAAATTCGTACTCAGATAAATTAATTCCCAAAAGTAAAGAGGAAAGATAATCTTTACCAAAATCACCCAAAACTTCAATACTTACATCAGGTTCTTTTTGTTCTTTGCATGTTTTAAAAATAGTATTTCCTTGAACACGCAATTTCTCATGAATATTATCTGTCTTAGAATTAAAATCAATGTCGATTGGAAATAAAATATATGTCTTTTGTTGTTTACTAAATGGAATTATTTGAATACCATCATTTAGTTTCTGTTGTATTGCATTCTTCTCTTCTATGTCAAAAAACGGTAATGTATTAAGGTTTATTTTAGAGAAAATAACGAGAATAGCTCTTTTTGGAGGTTTAGTGGAAATCTGCAACATAATATATACCTTTAAAGTTTTATAGTTTAGAGTCTTTAGTAGTATTCAAATTTAGTTTCTTTACTCAAATAAATTAAGTACAAATGTCGAGTTTTGTGACAGCCTTAAAATCGTATGGACAACATTTTTTAAATGATAAAGTAGTGTTAAAGAACATTACTAATGTTGTAAAAGAGTATCATAATAATGAAAAGATTGTTGAAATAGGACCTGGAATGGGTGCGCTAACCAATCATTTAATTG
Organism: Sphingobacteriales bacterium; assembly: GCA_031414515.1. Lineage (GTDB taxonomy): Bacteria > Bacteroidota > Bacteroidia > Chitinophagales > JADIYW01 > JADJSS01. The sequence continues at coordinate 4,596 of JANNVS010000411.1, forward strand.
ATGAATTTGTGTCAATTACCTGTATTGAAGTAGACAATCGCTGTGTTCAATATTTAAATAATCAATATGCATCGAAAAATTCAAGCGTAGAAATAATAGAAGCAGATTTTTTAAAACTTGATTTAAAAGAACTTTTAAAAACTCCAGTTGCAATCGTAGGGAATTTTCCTTATAATATATCATCACAAATTGTATTTAGAATTTTAGAAAATTATGAATCAATTCCTTTTATGGTTGGTATGTTTCAGAAGGAAATGGCACAACGTATTGCATCCAAACATGGCTCTAAAGTATATGGTGTTATAAGCGTTTTTGCGCAACTGATTTATGATGTGAAATTAGAATTTGATATTGAACCTCAAAGTTTTTCTCCACCACCAAAGGTTATGAGTAGCATAATCTCTATGCGTAGAAAAGAAAACATACAACTAGATTTTGATTTTAAATTATTTAGAAATATTGTAAAAGCAGGATTTAATCAAAGAAGGAAAATGCTTCGAAACGGATTAAGTGGAATCGCTTCAAAAGAATTATTGAAACAGGATATTTTTACAAAACGCGCAGAACAATTGAGTGTTCAGGATTTTATTGCCCTGACAAAAATGATTGAAAAAGATAAATTGAATTAATTTGTCAGCAGAATCTCACGCAGTGAGCTCTGCCTATGATTAAACAGAGCAGAATCCTTTTCAAGAGACTCAGTTAGAAACAAAATAAAAATTTAATGCATAAAAGAGTTTTAATAACTGCAGATATCGATAACTACATTCAGACCAGATTTGAAGAGTTAAATTATTCTGTGGATGTAAGACCAGAAATTGAACACAATGAATTATTGCAAATAATTAATGATTATGAAATTTTAATAATTACTACATACACAAAGGTTGATAAGGAATTAATTGACAAAGCAACGAATTTAAAAATCGTTGGTCGAGTAGGTAGTGGCATGGAAAATGTAGATGATGAATATTGTAAGCAAAAAAATATTTCATGTCTGAATTCACCTGAAGGCAATGGAAATGCCGTTGGTGAACATTGTTTGGCTATGTTGTTGAATCTATTAAATAACATTAATAAAGGAAATAATGAATTAAAAAATAATCTCTTTTTACGTGAAGAAAATCGTGGTGAAGAATTAGATGGAAAAATAATTGGAATTATTGGTTACGGAAACACAGGGCAAGCTTTTGCAAAAAAGCTACGTGGTTTTGATGTTGAAATTTTAGTATATGATAAATACAAAAGAGCACAAGATTATTTTATTCGAAACGTTGACTTAGATGAATTGCAAAAGAGAAGTGATGTGATCAGTTTTCATGTACCGTATAACAAAGAAACGCATCATTATTGCGATTTTAGATTTTTAGAGAACTGTCCGAAAGAGTTAATAATTATTAATACTTCACGCGGCGCCATCCTGAATACTTTGGATATAATAACTACTTTAGATACTAAAAAAATAAAAGGTTTGTGCAT
>JANNVS010000412.1:0-3069 GCA_031414515.1 Sphingobacteriales bacterium
TTTTTTATAAATGCAATCCATTAACTGCGATAGAAACCGCTCTTAAATCTCTGTACCATCTTTCGACAGGGAAATCTCGGACATATCCGTGTCCACCTAAAAGTTGTACACCATTGCTACCTATTTGCATGCCTTTATCGCTACACAAGATATGAGCTAAATATACTTCTCTTCCGAAATCTAATCCTTGTTCAGCTTTTGCTGCAGCTCTTTGTGTGAGTATGCGCATGCTTTCTAATTCTATTTTAATATCGGCAATCATAAAAGCTACAGCCTGTCGATGACTGATAGGTTCGCCAAAAGCAAGCCTATCGTTGGCATAAGGAATTACATAATCTAAAACAGCTTGACAGCACCCAACTGCTAATGCACACCAACCGAGTTTGGAATAATTTATAAATTCATTATAATTTATTCCTGTAATTCCTCCTAAAATTGCGGATTCATCTACTTTTACATTTTTAAACGTTAATTCGCACATTTCAGCTGCATTTAAACCCATACTTCTTTCGGAAGTAATTGTTAATCCTTTACTGTTTTTGTCTACGATAAATAGTTGTGGTCCATTTTCTGTAGTTTGTGCTGCTACTAAAAAGTAGGCTGACTTTTCACCTAAAGGAACTATGTTTTTCTTGCCATTAAGTATATATTCTTGTCCTTCTTTTTCAGCTGTTGTATTTAATTCATAAGGTGAAAAAAGTGGAGTTGGTTCATTAATAGCGATGCTTGCTATTTCTGGGGTTTCATTAATAAATGCAGGAATTAGATCAGCCTGTTGACTATCAGTTCCCCATTGTACTATTGCATTTAGAACGCTATGTGGTGTGAAAAAAGATAATGCCTGACCTAAATCTCCATAAGCAAGTTCTTCGACCATCATCATTTGCGTAACTGTTGATTTTTCTTTCATCATTCCACCTAATGATTCTGGAATTTGTAGATAGGCAAGTTGTAGCTCATTAAAGTCTTTCTTCAGGTCTTCATCAATTGAAAATGCTTCATCAATTTTTTCTGCTGCAGTTCTCATTTTTACAGCAAATTGTTGGATAGTTTGCTGTATCATCGTTTGATCTTCATTGTAATTTAAATCAAACAAATCACTGTTAGTTTTTGGTTCGAGTCGTTCTGCTTTTCCTTTTCCAGAGCCTTTAAATATTTTTGATGCTGCGTTTGCTGCTTTTAATCCATTCTTTGTTCCTTCATACACAAATCGCTCAGAGAATTTTCTAAGGTTTAATGCTTTTCCCATTTTGGTATCCAAAAATTGATTGTAGTATTCGAAGTAAGTGGCCAAAGGGTATTTTGTAGCTGCTTTGGATTTTTTTTCTTTTTGTGCCATAATTATTTATTGATTTTCAATTCACCTAAATCTAATGGATTAGAAATTATTAGTTGTTTCTTTTGTGTTAAAGTTTCAATGCATACATTTAGGTCTGCTCTTTATTTACATATGTTTAGTGGAAATGATTTAATATCTATAATTTCGTAAATAAATATCCAATATAAGAAAGAAAATTTCTAATTTAATTTACTTCTACCACAAAATCACCTGCGCTTTTCAAATAACCAATTGGGTTGGAGAATTTTTCTAATCCGTTATCATTTAATAATTTTATGACTTCATCTGTTTCATCTTCTTTTACAGCAATCAGCAAACCACCGCTTGTCTGTGGATCAGCAAGAATTGCCCATTGAACTTCTGAAAGTATCTTTATTTTATGGCCATAGCTATCTCTGTTTCTATGTGTGCCACCTGGCACAGATCCTTCTGCAATGTATTCAAAAATTGAAGGTATTATTAATGGTATTTGTTCAAAATTCAGGACTGCACTTAAATTACTGCCTTCTGCCATTTCCGTAAGATGACCCAATAATCCAAAGCCTGTAACATCAGTCATTGCAGTAACGGATGACAATTTGCCTAAAGCTTCACCTACTTTATTTAGTTGCATCATTTGGTTGGCGGCGAGGTTTTTATGTTCTTCTTTCAGTATAGATTTTTTTTCTGCTGTTGTTAAAATTCCAACGCCTAATGGCTTTGTCAGAAATAAAATATCTCCTTCCTGTGCTTTGTTATTTTGTTTAATATTTTCAATTGGCACAATACCACTAACCGCTAAACCAAAAATGGGTTCTGGTGAATCTATACTATGTCCACCAGCCAACGAAATGCCAGCTTCTTTACATATGCTACGGCTTCCATCAATTACCTGTTGTGCAATTTCTGGTGGTAATTTATTAATGGGCCAGCCTAAAATGGCTATAGCTAAAATAGGTTTACCACCCATGGCATATACGTCGCTGATAGCGTTTGCAGATGCTATTCTACCGAAATTAAAAGGATCGTCTACAATAGGCATAAAAAAATCGGTAGTAGAAATTAATGCAGTACCATTTCCTAAATCTAACACAGCGGCATCATCTTTACTATGGTTTCCAACTATCAATTTTTCATTGTCAGGCATGGCAATATTTCCTTTCAATATTTTATCCAAAACTTCAGGAGAAATTTTGCAGCCACATCCTGCGCCATGAGAATATTGTGTCAATTTTATTGATTCCATCTATTTTATAAATTTTGTTTTATAAGCTGTATATTCTTTTTTAAATCGATTTTTTCTGCATTGATTGTTTTAATTAATGCATTTGCATTTTCTCGTGAATACAAAGCTTTCTTATACCATTTGTCGTAATAGTTTAATAAAATTCGAAAGCTTTCTTTATGATTATTTTCTATTAAAAAATTAATTGCATTTTTAGTTTGCAGTCCACCTAATCTTTTTTGTATACGCAAAATAGAATTTACCAGTTGCTCCGTTGGATGAATTCCATATTCTTTAGTTAAGTAATTTAATCTTTCTTCAAAAGGAATTTCGATGAAATAAATCTTGCTACTTCGCATGCTCTTCCAAAACGCATTTGGGATTTGCAAATTGCCGATACGCTGACTTTCATCTTCTAAAAAAATAGTTGTATTTGCATCTTTATTGGTTACGGTATTCAAAGATTCAGCCAACAAATTTTCAAACATTTCCTGCGTAGGTTGTGCTGTAAGCCCTAACGAACCTA
>JANNVS010000413.1:0-6185 GCA_031414515.1 Sphingobacteriales bacterium
ATATAATCAAAGCATTTGATAAAGACAGCGAGCGCGAGCAGCATTTTAAAAATAATTAAGAAACTCCTTTTTTATACAAATTGAACGTTTCCAAAGTTGGGCTTTGGAAACGTTTTTTTGTTAGTATTTTTTAATAAAATACAATTCTTGGAAATATGCATAATTGCGTTTATTTTAGAGTAAGCAGAAATTCTACAAAAAAAATGAAAATCATTATAAGGACTCTATTGATAATTGTAATCACAAGTATTAATTTGAATTGCAGCTCTACAAAACAGATAAGATTCAAACCCAAAAAGGTTTACAAATCTCAAAGTTTAATTATAACCCAAATTTCTGAAAATTCTTTTGTGCATGTCTCCTATAAACAAACGACTGATTTTGGGAATGTTCCTTGTAATGGTCTCATCGTGAGAAATAGCAATGAAGCAATTGTTTTTGACACACCTACCAACAACAAAAGTTCAGAAGAGTTAATCAAATGGATAAAAGAAACGCTTCATTGCAAAATAAACGCAATTATTCCAACTCATTTTCACGACGATTGTTTAGGCGGATTAAAAGCATTTGATGAAAATGATATTCCATCCTATTCTTATTTTAAAACAATTGAACTTGCAAAAGAAAATAATTTTGTTATTCCCAAAAATAGCTTCAGAGATTCACTTATTTTAAAAGTAGGCGATGAAAATATTATTGTAAAGTTTTTCGGAGAAGGACATACAAAAGATAATGTAGTTGGTTATTTTCCGAGCGAAAATATACTATTTGGAGGTTGTTTAATAAAAGAATTAGATGCAAATAAAGGTTATTTAGGCGACGCTAATGTTAAAGATTGGTCAATTACAGTTGAAAAAGTTAAAAAGGAATATTCAAATGTGAAAATTATTGTTCCAGGACACGGATTGTATGGAAATAGCAAATTACTTGATTATACAATTAAATTATTCAAGACTCCATAAAGAACTTCTTCAAACAAAAAATTGATGTTTGAGAGACACCAACCACAGGGATAAAGTTTTCTTGTTGAAAAAATAAATACTGTGGAAACAATAATCTATTTCTAAAATCTGTGTAGCTTATTTTTGCAAAAAGATAGCCATGTCTGTTCAAGAAATTCCTTTCCATTTTCCAAAACAAAAAAGTTTTTACAAAGGCAAAGTTCGCGATGTATATAATATCGACGATACGTATTTAGTAATGATAGTTAGCGATCGTATTTCTGCTTTTGATGTGGTGCTACCCAAGCCAATTCCTTTTAAAGGACAAGTGCTCAATCAAATTGCAGCAAGCTTTTTATCTGCAACAAAAGATATCGTTCCGAATTGGGTAATTAGTATTCCTGCAGCAAATGTTACTATTGGAAAAGTTTGCGAACCGTTTCGTGTTGAAATGGTAATACGTGGTTACTTGGCTGGTTCTGCATGGCGCGCTTACAAAAATGGTGAAAGAGTTTTGTGTGGTGTTGCTTTACCAGAAGGCATGAAAGAAAATCAGGAATTTGAAACACCAATTATTACACCAACTACAAAAGCTATTATTGGTCATGATGAAGAAATTTCTAAAGAAGAAATAATTGCAAGAAATATTGTTAGCAAAGAAGATTACGAGCATTTAGAAAAATATACGAAGCAGGTTTTCCAACGTGGTACTGAAATTGCCGCAAAGCGCGATTTAATTTTAGTAGACACCAAATACGAATTCGGAAAAATTGGTGATACAATTTATTTAATAGATGAAATTCACACACCAGATTCTTCGCGCTATTTTTATGCAAATGGTTACGAAGAACGATTAAACAATAACGAACCGCAAAAACAATTATCAAAAGAGTTTGTGCGCGAATGGCTCATTGCCAATAATTTTATGGGAAAAGAAGGACAAACTGTTCCTGAAATGACTGATGAAATTGTACAAAATATTTCCGACAGATATATTGAATTATACGAACTCATTTTAGGCGAAAAATTCGTGAAAGCAGATACTTCAAATATAGAACAAGATATATTGAATGCATTACAAAAGTTAGAAGCATAGTTGTCTGTTCACAGTTCTCAGACTATTGTATATTGTAAATCGTAAATCGTATATTTGTACCATGTTACAACGTCCACGTAGAAACAGAAAAAGTGCCGCTATACGTGGTTTAACGGAAGAAACACACTTGCTGCCAAATCATTTAGTGCAACCTTTATTTTTAGTAGATGGCAAGAACAAAAAAAATGCTATCAAATCATTGCCGAATATTTTTCAATTAAGTATTGATAATGCTTTGAAAGAAATTGAAGCCTGTATGACTGTTGGTGTAAATAGTTTTATTCTATTTCCTGCAGTAGAAAATGCATTGAAAAACAAAACTGCTACCTATAGTTATTCGCAAAAAAATTTCTATTTAAAAGCCATCAAAGAATTCAAGAAAAAATTTCCAGAATGTTGTTTAATCAGTGATGTCGCAATGGATCCTTATTCTTCTGATGGACACGATGGTTATGTAGAAAAAGAAAAAATTGTTAACGATAAAACCTTGCCTATTTTAGCAAAAATGTCTTTAGCACAAGCAGAAGCTGGTATTGATATTATCGGACCAAGCGATATGATGGATGGCAGAGTTGGCTACATTCGCGAAGCATTAGATATGAAAGGGTATATGGAAACGTCTATCATGTCATACACAGTGAAATATGCAAGTGCATTTTATGGACCATTCAGAGATGCATTGGATTCTGCACCAAAATCAGGTGATAAAAAAACCTATCAGATGAATCCGGCGAATAAACGAGAAGCCATGGTGGAAGCAGAATTAGATTATGCAGAAGGTGCAGATTTCTTAATGGTAAAACCAGCAACCGTTTATCTGGATATTATTCATGAATTGAAACAAAATTTTCCAATTCCAATTGCTGCATATCATGTAAGTGGTGAATATGCTATGCTTCAAGCAGCTGCAAAAAATGGATGGTTAGATTATTCAAAATGCTTGGATGAAACATTATTGAGCATTCATCGCGCAGGTGCAGATGTCATTATTTCGTATGGAGCAAAAGATTATGCCAACTATATTAAAAAAGGGAAAGTATAAACTTTCCCTTTTTTAATATTTGTTTATCTGTTTTTATTCAACCATTGGTGCTGCCATACGTTTTGGAGATTCTTCTGCTTGGCTTTTTCCAAATGTATAAGAATAACCAACTCCGATAACCAGTTTTGAAGGTGTAAGTTTTAATTTTTCCGGTTCAGGGAAATAAGTAGGTACTTGATTTTTGAATGATTTAATTAAACCATAATCGTAGTTAATATCGAATGTAACGCAGCTTTTTAATTTTTTGTCAACGTATACCTGAATTCCTGCACCTAATCTCACACCAGCGTCAATGGCACTATATGCAAATTCACCATCTTTATAATCTGCTTTTTCAAAACCATTGTTCGGTTGCTTAGTGCCGTTTAAAGTAGTTACAAATTTATCTTGTCCGCTCACATTATATCCAAAATAACCGCCGATATTTCCGAAAATTCTCAATCGTTCGTTTCCCCAGCCAACCATGGCAGTCAATGGAATAGTAACTTGATTTTCTTTATGTGTAACTTTAAATGAATTTACATCTTGTATTCTGGTAAAATTACTTCCTGACATATTAAATTCACCGGCAAGATTAAGGCCAACAAATTTATTGAACCAGATACGTGCCTGTATTCCTGCGTGAACACCTACCTGATATGCTACCGTTCCGCCGGCAGATGACAGTTTCGGGTTGGTTATACCATTATTCAGTCTGCCCATTGCTGGACCTACTGTAATGCCCACTCCTGCTTGTATTTTTGCTTCTGATTTGTTTAAGAATGCTCCGAATAGCAATAGAATCACTAATAATTTTTTCATTTTTGGTTGATTTTTGGTTAATTGAATGTATGTGATTTATTAAATCGACGTTAAATTACAAAAATGATTTTAAAAAATTTACTTTTGTGAATAAAATTTAACTCAAAAATTACAAAGCATGCAACTTTGGAATAGGGTAGATAAACGTATTTTAGAGCAAAATCTACTCAGCAGCAGCGAAAATCGCATTACTATATCATTCTATAAATATGAAAGGATTGAACATCCGGAAGAATGGCGTAATCTACTTTATTTATCTTTAAATGAGTTGGGTGTTCTAGGTCGTATTTATGTAGCCAATGAAGGAATAAATGCTCAAGTTTCTGTCCCAGAAGAAAACAAAAAATCATTTATTGATTATATCCAATCTTATCCGTTTTTAAATGGTATTCGACTAAATTATGCAATAGATGACGATGGAAAATCATTTACAAAACTAAAAATATTAGTGCGTAAGAAGATTGTTGCGGATGGCTTGAATGATACTTCTTTTGATTCTAGTGATTGTGGTACACATTTAAGTGCAGCAGCATTTAATGAACTCACAGAAAAACAAGATACCATTATTGTGGATATGCGCAATCATTACGAAAGTGAAATCGGTCATTTTGAAAATGCAATAATACCTGATGTAGATACGTTTCGTGAGCAGCTACCTTTGGTAGTGGATATGTTGCAAGAAAATAAAAATAAAAAAATTGTAATGTATTGCACCGGTGGCATTCGTTGCGAAAAAGCAAGCGCGTGGTTAAAACACAATGGTTTTGAAAATGTATTTCAATTGAATGGTGGAATTATTGAGTATGCAAGGCAAGTACAAGAACAAGGTTTAAAAAATAAATTTAAAGGAAAAAATTTTGTATTTGACAGAAGATTGGGTGAAAAAATTTCTCATGAAATAATTGCACAATGCCATCAGTGTGGCAAGCCTGCTGACACACATACGAATTGTAAAAATGAAGGTTGTCACTTATTATTTATACAATGCGAAGAATGTGCTGTGAAATATAATGCTTGCTGCTGCGATGATTGTATGAACGTTTCTTTATTGCCTGAAGAAGAACAACGCGCTTTAAGAAAAGGTATAAATCCTGGAAGAAAAGTATTTAAGAAAGGTAGAGGCGAGCAATTAGTATTCAAGAAATCGAATTCAGATATTAAGGCCTCTGATATTAAGTTGGATTGCTAATTTTTTTTAACTTCAAACAAAATTATATCAAAACACCAAAAAGGTTATGGCGTATTTATAGTAGCTTCTACCAAATCAGAGGAATTTTGTGGGAAAAGAAACTTTCTGGTATCAATCTGACTTAATTTCCCCCGACCCAGCGGTACAACATCACTTCCTATTAATATACCACCTCCAATTTCCAAGCCTCCATGAACATAACAAGTGCAACCACCCATATCTGTGTTCCTTCTTCCTGTGCTCGTATTCGAAACGTGAATAGAATTACCTGCTTCAAAGGTTGCGTTATTACTTAAGGTATATGATTGTCCATAATGCCATAACGCATCAGGTGGTCCAGATTGGCGAGGATCAACATTTAGCCAGGTATCTACAGGAAGTAATCCTAGATTAAATTCATTCACCCTTACATATTTATTCAATCCTGTTTTAAAAGAGTAAGAACTATTAAAATTTGTAATTACTATTCCACCTATCAAACTCCAGCCGCCAATTTCCGCAGATGTAAGTGTGGGACTGTTTTCTCCATTTCTATATTGATAATGACGTTCAAAATAAGGCTTGTCACCATATAGTGTGTATCCTGTTCTAATAAAAAACGGATACCGTATAAAATCGGCAAAGATCATATTCGCATGCGCATGATCGCCGTCTTTTATAAAATCGCCATCCGATTCTTTTGTCATTGGACTTTCGTAATTGATATATAACTGATCTGCTGATTCAGACTTTTCAAATGGTTCATTCATTATGGAAAACCCCATTCTGTATTTCATTGCTGATTTCCAGTGTGGCAAATTATCTCCAAGTATTTTTCCGGCCTCATTCACGCTAAACCAGTTAGCAAACTCACCCACATTTATTAATTCTCCAGGTTCTTTCACTAGCTGAGGTAACTCATAATGCTCAGCACCTACATAGTTCAGCATCCATTTTCCATCACCGTTTTCAGCAACTCCAAGATAATTTATTGGCCGGCCATTTTCAGTATGTAAAAAATTTAATGAGTCACCTGTTAATCCGTTTAAAAGCCAAAGCCCATTCATTTTACCATAAAAACCTGTCTGATCAATCCATGCGATATAATATTTACCGACAAATACAATATCATTTTTA
>JANNVS010000414.1:0-1511 GCA_031414515.1 Sphingobacteriales bacterium
TATTAATGGCGGGGTTGCAGGAGATTATGAAATTAGAGTTGGAGCTGAGTTTGCTACCGATTGTACAAATGGGCAAAGTGCCAATTTATGGATAGTGCCTGTAACGGCATTTGGCTTTACTGGCGAAAGTGGTAATAACCCCTGTAATAGAAATGAAAAATCATTTTTTGAGTTACCAGGAGTTGGTGGTAATGGATTAAATTTTTTAGAAGTATATGGCTACGACCCAAGCCCAGCAACTTGTTATAGCAGTACATTTATAACACCACATTTAATACAAATCGAATATAATGTTGATGGTGGTGCATGGTTTGGCACACAAAATATGACTCCAAACGTACCACAAAATTTATTTATACAGCCCTATTATAGAGCTTCCGACTATGGAACAAGTAATTTTTTAGCAAGTGGTAACCATGTAATTGGAATACGATACAGGAATTGGCGGTATTTTAACTTTGATCCAAGTTGGCCAATACCAACTACAGCTAATCAAGATTGCCATAGTCCAGGTAATACCACATTTATAGGAACAGCTTTTACTAATAGTACTTATACTTACGAGTATTTCCCTTGTATTATTCCTTAAACTTTTCAGATTCATTGTAAAGGATGAATAAAATTCATCCTTTACATTTTCACATCAAAACGTGACAGTAATTAAATGAAAAGAATATTTTTAGTAATACTACTTAATACAATTTTGATTAGTTTTTCAAATGCCCAACAAGGGTGTATTGACTCTAATGTTTTTATTAAATACGATAGTCCTTTTTATAAGGGAACAGATGATGTAGGGGGCGTTCAATTTTTATTAGACAAAGCAAATAATTATTACATACCCGGCTTTTCAACTTTTAGTTTCAATAGGTCGGGCAATACAATATCAAAATTCAATAAAGAGAATAATCTAATATGGTCAAAAACTTATGCACCCAATGTATTCACTAATGAAACTGGTCCTACTTATCAGAGAGGAGTAGATTCGTTTTGTAATTTGTATTTTCAAGAAACAAAAGTAAATAATGTAACTGGGGTGGCGTATAATTTTTTAAGTAAGTTTGATAGTAGTGGGAGTTTTGTATGGGGAAAGCGTTTTGAAATGGCTACAAATGCAACAGTTTATAATTCAATGTTCTCAGACAGAGTTACAAACAATCAAGGTTCACAATTTTATAAATTTGGGGCCTTCAATCAATTGTTTGTAAATAACATAATTTGTTTTGACCCAGATGGTATTATTGTTTGGAGCAAACAGTATAAAAATGCAAATCTTCCGCAGTTTAATATAGATAATAGCGGCGGTATTAACTGTTTACAAAATGATACGACTTTAATAAGTGTAAATAAGTTTTTTTACAATGCTGCAAATACAAATGACCCAAATTCCAAACATGCCATCCAACTCTCGAAAATTAATGCAAAAAACGGCAATATTATCATAGAGAAAACATTCTCTTTTTTCATCAACCAAAATCAATCAACCTATAATAAAATTAATCCTTTAAAAC
>JANNVS010000415.1:0-3422 GCA_031414515.1 Sphingobacteriales bacterium
TATTTTCTTTATCTATTTTTGATGCAGTAGTTATAATTTCCGCTAATTCTTCAGCATGATGTTCTAAGTAAAAATTTTTGGTAATTGATTTTGAAAAGGAAAGTAAAATGGTATCTGGTTCACAGCCGAGATGCTCAATAATAAATGTATATTTTCCTGCACATAAATTATTAAATATAAAATAACCGTTAGAATCTGCTGTTGTTCCGATTTCTAATTCCTGAATATAAACAGTTGCATAATCTAATGCAGTGTTATCATGTTCATCTAATATATATCCTTTTACCTGAATGTTACAATTCTGAGCATTTATATGAATATTTACAAACAATAAAAATGATAAGATGATATTATGCAACATGATTGCAAATTTAGCAATTTATTTATTAATTGTGCAATTTTGTTGCATAATTAAACTAAATCAAAAAAAATCTCGTCAAAATGACGAGATTATAGTGGGCGCACACGGGTTCGAACCGCGGACCCCCTGCTTGTAAGGCAGGTGCTCTGAACCAGCTGAGCTATGCGCCCTTTTTTTCAAAGAGAGTGCAAAGATATTAAATACTTTTAAGTAAACAAGTCCACTTTTAAAAAAATAGTGTAATATTTACATTAAACTATATCTTATAAATGAATTTTTTCCAATATAGAAATAGATGGAAAATACTGCTCTTTCTATTTGCAGTTAGCATTATTTTCTTTACATTATGGTACACGCATCGTCTTGCAGAGTCTATAGCTAAAGAAGAAATAAAAAAAGCATCAGAGATAGCAGTTGCTTATAAAATACTGAATGATTTCTCATCTGATGAATTAGAGCTGTCCAAAGCATTAGACAAAATAAAACTTAATTCAACTATTCCTGTACTTTGGGCAAATTCTAAAAATGAAATATTAGCTGAAAAAAACTTTGATACTACAAAGGTTAAAAAGGATAATAAATATTTAGATAAAGAACTTCAGAAGTTAAAAACGAAAGGTCAGTTTATCAAAATTAAACTTCCTGAAAATCAAATGCAATACTTATATTACAAAGACTCTGATTTATTAGTCAGTATTCGTAAGTATCCATTTTATGTACTAGCGTTGGTTGGATTGTTTTTTGTTATAAGTTATGCTGCTTTTACTTCTGCACGAAGAGCAGAACAAAATCAAGTATGGGTTGGACTAGCAAAAGAAACTGCTCACCAGCTAGGTACACCATTGTCTTCTCTTACAGCATGGATTGATATTTTACGTGAAAAATTAAATTCAGAAGACGATGCCATGATGTTTGACGAAATGCAAAAAGACATCGACCGTTTAGTTTTGATTGCAGAACGGTTTTCAAAAATTGGTTCAGTTCCAGAATTAGAAAAAAATAGAGTAGTAGATGTATTACAAAATGGAGTAGATTATATTTCAAAGCGAGCTTCTAAAAAGATTAATATTTTTCTTGTAAAAGATACAGATGTCAATTTATTTGCACTGTTAAATCCGCCATTGTTTGAATGGGTTTTAGAGAACTTGATGAAAAACGCATTAGATGCCATGGATGACACAGGTGAGATTCATGTGTATGCTTTTGAACGAGATGGGTTTATTAATATTGATATTTCTGATACTGGAAAAGGTGTTTCAAAAAACAATTTAGAACAGATTTTTGCACCAGGTTTCAGTACGAAGAAACGCGGCTGGGGTTTGGGTTTAACATTAGCACGACGAATTATTGAAGAATACCACCATGGAAAAATTTTTGTTAAAGATTCTTCTCCAAAAGGAACTACTTTTAGAATTATATTGAAAGCAACTGATTAAATGTAATTGTGTGAGTAAAATAGAAGTGGTCAAATAATAAATGAAAATAAAATCCTTATTTTTGCAATTCAGTTAATTTGACTACGCAACAAATGAAAGTTTATTTTGATAATGCTGCGACAACAGCCATAGATGAAGAGGTTTTAGAAGCGATGATGCCTTATTTAAAAGAGCATTTCGGAAATCCGTCAACACAATATTCTTTTGGAAGAGATACGCGTGCTGCTGTGGAAGAAGCACGTAAAACGATTGCACAACTCATCAATGCGCAGGCAAGCGAAATTGTTTTTACATCTGGTGCTACGGAAGCGAATAATATGGCAATAAAAGGCGCTGTCAGTTATCTTGGTGTGGAACGCATTATTACATCGCCAACAGAACATCATTGCGTAGAATATTCGGTAGATTTTTGCAGAGAGAATTTGAAGATAGAAACAGCAAACGTAAAAATTGATGATAAAGGAAATGTTGATCTAAATGAGTTAGAAAATTTATTAAAATCTTCTTCTAAAAAAACATTGGTCACTTTGATGCATGCAAATAATGAAATTGGCACGTTGATGGATATTGAAAAAGTTGGTGCGTTATGCAAACAACATAATGCCTTATTTCATTCTGATACAGTTCAAACTTTTGCGCATTTTCCAATGGATGTACAAAAAATGAATGTCGATTTTATTTCTGGTGCGGCACATAAATTCCACGGACCCAAAGGCATTGGTTTTTTGTATATGCGTAAGCAAAATAAAGTGCAGTCGTTTATACATGGTGGTGGACAGGAGCGTGGCTTTCGCGCAGGAACAGAAAATGTGTATGGTATAGTTGGTATGGCTGCTGCTGCAAAAAAAGCATACGCTAATTTAGATAACGACAGAACATATATTTTAGAGTTGAAAAATTATTTTATTTCAAAACTAAAAGAAAATTTCAGCGATATAGATTTCAATGGAAATATAGATGCTCAAAGTTTATTTACGGTGTTGAATGTTTCGTTTCCGCCAAATGATAAATCTGCATTGTTGTTATTTATGTTAGATATGGATGGCATTTGCTGCAGTGGTGGCAGTGCCTGTGGTAGCGGTGCTTCTGCTGGTTCGCATGTAGTTCGCGCGCTAAATAAAGATGAAAACAGAATTTCTATTCGTTTTTCTTTTTCAAAACATAATACAAAAGAAGAAGTGGATTATGTGATAGAGAAGTTGTTGAAGATTTATAGTTAGTTTTTGCATCACAAAGCACACGGTGAAATCACGGAGAATTTTTTTTTTCATTGTGTTCACTGTGAAAAAACTCAGAGAACTCTGTGACATTAAATCTCTTCAAACAAACCCAATTCTTTATTTTTTCTCACATTATTCCAGGGAAAATATTTTCCATTCATAGAAATATAAATACCTGTTGGTAGTGTTTGTACAAAAGCCAATGCAGCTCCAAGATTAAATAAACCATCTGAGCTTCCAAATTTATAAGGTATCATTGCGCCAGTAAGAATAATTGTTTGATCTTTTATCTTATCTGCTAATATTTTTGCAGTTTCTACCATGGTATCGGTGCCGTGTGTAATTACAATTTTATCTTCTTCGCATTGCACGCAGTTGTGCGCAATAATTTCTCTGTCGTCGTCA
>JANNVS010000416.1:0-5760 GCA_031414515.1 Sphingobacteriales bacterium
AACGATTAGATTTTATCAATCGTTTGTTTGGCAAAATAATAATTTGATAACAATTCAATGCATGCATTGAAAAATAAGGTTACTAAAATTTACATTTTGTTTTAAAATATACCCAATTAGATATTAACATAAAAAGTGAATATGAACAAACACATTAATATGCAATATCATGAATAAAATTGATACTATTAATTTTATATAAATTAAAGGATTAAATGAGTCAGATAGAAATAATAGATTTTTCTAAATAACTGAAATTTCTATGTTTTTAATTAATGTAATAATTCATTTCATTTTTATAGCATAATCTTAACTTATCTGTATAAATTTTAATATTTTGTATGTTATCAAATGTTCAAACAGAGAATAATATATTTTTATGTTATCTTTTTACTACAAATAGCAGGTAGTTGTAAGCTATTTAGTTTGGATATTACTCAGTTACGTTTTGATGTAATTAATGTAAAAAATGGACTTGCTCAAAACAGTATTTACAATATCTTTCAAGATAGTAAAGGTTTTATTTGGTTTTGCACTGATGAAGGCTTAAACAGATATGATGGATATTCATTTTTGAAATATGATAAACATATTGATAATAAGAATTCGTTGATTTCTAATTTTACAACTAGCATTGTAGAATCCTCACCTGGAGTATTCTGGATTGGGACTGAAAAAGGCTTAAGTATTTATTTTTTTGAAACTAATAAGTATCTTAATGTAGAGAATCCTGGACAAATAAAAAAAATAACAAAAGAAGACAGTGTGACAGTTTGGGTACAAACTCAATATAGCTTATATAAAGTCCGATTGATTCAGAATGAAAATAAAGAAAATAAAGAATATACAGTAAGCATCGAACCAATGAATGCATATAGACAAATTATCTGCAAATTTGACTCAACTCATTTCTATATAACTGGAAGAAATAATTATTTATATTCATACGATTTTAACACAAAACTCATTCATCAAAAGAGTACATCTAATATTTGGCAAATCCTTATATCACAAAAGATAAATTGTGTAGTAAAAGATAAATCTGATAATTATTGGGTTGGAACAAATGTTGGATTGTACAAAGTAGATGAACGATTTACATATATTGATTCATTTTTAACTCAACGGAAAAGTGTTGCCGGATTGAAGGATAAGATTACTGCACTTGCAATTGGAAAATATGGTAATATATTTATAGCAACAAATCAAGAAGGATTAGTATTTTATGATATTAATAAAAATAAATTTATTGAATACCAATACGATCCGTATAATCTGACTAGCATTCCTGATAATAAAATCACGAGTTTGTTAATTGACAATAGTGGCACATTATATGTAGGAACGAAAGGTTCTGGTGTTGCTACTTACTCACCCTTTAAATTTAAATTTAAACATATTACACAAGAACCATTTAAAACTACATGGTTAACAAATAAATATATCCTAAGTTTTGAAGCAGATAAAAATGAAAATATTTGGATTGGAACTGACGGTGGTGGTTTGTATAAATTTAATACTAAAGAAAATATTTTTTCAAACTGGCGAAACAATAATTCTTTTTCTTCATTATCAAATGATGTAGTTCAAAATATCCTAATAGATTCTTATGAAAATATTTGGACAGGAACATTAAATGGCATTTGTAAATTTAATCCAACCACAAATGCATTCAAAAGATATTTTTTAACAGATGCCAAACCAGTTGACAATCTTAATATTCCAGCTTATTCAAACATTCGAATTTTTGAAACCAAAAGCAGAGAATTATATGCCTTAAATGAAAACGATATTTATCATTTCAATGTTGCAAAAAATAAATTTGAAAACACTTTATTTAATTTCAAAGTCAATAACAACATACCATATTGTATTCTTGAAGACAAAGACAGTACCTGGTGGATTGCATCTACGTTAGGTTTATTTCATATTAATATTCATAGCGGATTGATAAATGAAAAAGAATTAAATATTATCAATAATAAATATTTTAAAACAGACCAGTTATATTGTTTAACGTCATGGAATGACGAATATCTTTGGATAGGGTCAGGTAATAATGGGTTATTTCTTTTTAATAAGAATAAACTAACCATAGAAAGAAATTTTACAGAAAAAGACGGATTAAGCAACAACTTTATTCATGGAATTTTAAAAGATAATACTGGAAAAATTTGGATGAGTACAAATAGAGGTATTTCGGTATTTGATCCAACCATTAAACAATTCAGAAACTACGATATAAATGATGGATTACAAAGTAATGAGTTTACAACAGGTGCATTTTTTAAAACAAAAAACAATGAATTATTATTTGGAGGTGTTAATGGCTTTAATATAATAGAACCTAACGAAATTCCATTTAATTCATATAATCCGTTTGTGAATATAACAAATATAAAAACGGATGATAAAGTATTTAATTTATTTCAATATACTAAACAACAGAACCGAATTCTGTTTTCAAATTCACAAAATAATGTATCATTTGAGTTTGCATCCAGTGATTATGTAAACACACCAAAGAATATATTTGAATACAAATTAGAAGGATATGAGAAAAACTGGATTAGTACAAACAGAAATTATGTATCATACACCAAACTTCCTCCTGGAAATTATACATTTTATGTAAGATCCAGTAATAACGACTATGTCTGGTCTGTAAATCCTGCGGCTTTCTCATTTAGAATTCGGCCGTTAATTTGGCAAACCTGGTGGTTCAAAATTCTGGCAGGAATATTTATAATAATTTATGGCTATCGACTTATTACACAGCGAATACAATTAGCGCGCACAAAAGAAAAAGAGCAAAGTCAATTGGCGCAACAAAGAACGGAATATGAAAAACAATTAGCAGAAATAAAATTGAAAGCATTGATAGCACAGATGAATCCACACTTCATTTTTAATTGCATGAATTCTATACAAGCAATGATACTTTCTGAACAGAATATGCAGGCATCTACATATCTTACCAAATTATCTAGATTGGTGCGATCTGTTTTAGAGAATTCAGTAAAAACTTTCATTCCATTACAAGATATCATTGACAATCTGAAGCTTTATTTGGAATTGGAGTCCTTACGGTTTGACCAACAATTTAATTATGATATTAGAGTAGAAAACATTGATGTTAATGAAGTCGAAATGCCTTCAATGCTTATACAACCTTATGTAGAAAATTCCATTTGGCATGGCTTATTGAAAAAAGAAGGCGAAAAGAATATTCATATAAAATTTTATTCAAGAAATAATTATTGCATTTGTGAAATTACAGATAATGGAATTGGACGAGTTAAAGCAAATGCATTAAACCTGAAAAAACAGCATAAATCTCTTGGTACTTTGATTACAAAAGAAATGTTTGAAACCCTACATAAAATTAAAGACACCAATTATAACGTAGAAATTATAGATTTGTATGATGACAATCATTTATCTATTGGAACTAAAGTGATTATGGAAATGGAATTAAGTTAATTATAAATTTGAAACAATAAAGATGGAATCAATAAAAGCAATCCTAGTGGATGATGAGAGAAACAATCGATTAGCTTTAAATAAACTCATCGAAAAATTTTGTCCACAAGTAACTGTAGTTGCTGAATGTGATAGTGTAGAAAGTACACTTTCTGTTTTAGAAGAGATGTCAGCAGATGTAGTTTTTTTAGATGTGGAAATGCCTGGTAAAAATGGTTTTGATTTACTTGCACATTACAATTATCAATGTCCGTTTGAAATTATTTTTACCACAGCGTATAGTCAATATGCAGTAAAAGCATTTCGTTTCAGTGCATTGGATTATTTGTTGAAACCAGTAGATCCAGAAGAATTAATTCGTGCAGTACATAAGTTATCATTAAAAATTTCTGAAGAAACAAAGACGAAACAATTTGAATTATTAGAGCAAAAAATAACGAATAAGGACTTGGCTAAAAAACAATTAGCAATTTCTACTTTAGAAGGAATTTACTTTGCTTCATTAGATGAAATTATTCATGTAGATGCCGATTCTTCGTACACTAAAATTTATTTGACCACCAATGAAATGATTATGTCATCCAAACCGTTAAAATATTTTGAAGAGCTATTGGAAGATTATGATTTTGTGCGTGTGCATCAATCGCATATTATAAATCTAAAACTTATAAGACGCTATGTGCGTGGCGATGGCGGACAAGTAATTATGATGAACGGCACAGAAATAGAAGTTTCGCGCAGAAAAAAAGATGATTTGCTGGCGAAAATTTCAGATACATTATAAACCCTAAATCCCTAAAGGGACTTTACGGCAAGATGTAAAATTATATTGCTTATTTTATTCGATAAATGGATTTCTCTTTAGTAGTTAATATCCGTTGATTAATCTCTTTTATTAAACCTGGTCCTTCATAAATAAAACCAGTATACAATTGAACTAAACTAGCACCAGCATTTAGTTTTTCTATTGCATCAGCTGCTGTCATAATTCCACCAACTGCAATAATTGGAATTTTATGATTTGATTTCTCTGCAATGTATTTTATTATTTCTGTCGATTTTTTTGTCAATGGTTTTCCACTCAAACCACCTGCACCAATTTGCTCTAGCTTGTTTTTTTCTGTAGTTAAATTTTCTCTTGAAATAGTTGTGTTTGTTGCAACAACACCATCTAATTTTGTTTCAAAAACAATTTCAATAATATCATCTAATTGCTCATATGATAAATCAGGTGCAATTTTTAATAAGATAGGTTTTGGTTTTATTTGGTGATGATTGATTTCTTGTAATTGAAACAAGATTTTTTTCAGCGGTTCTTTTTCTTGTAGTTCACGTAAATTTGGTGTATTTGGTGAACTCACATTCACAACAAAATAATCAACTACATCATATAGTTCGTTAAAACATTTTATATAATCATTTACTGCAGTTTCATTTGGTGTTAGTTTATTTTTGCCAATGTTGCCACCGATGATAGTCGACGGTCGACGGTCAACAGTCAATCGTTTTTGAGTATTATTTTCTGTGGACTGTGAACTGTGGACTGTAGACTTTAAAATATTGTTTTTCACAGAAAGCATTCCACCATTATTAAAACCCATTCTATTTATTATCGCATCATCTTCAATTAAACGAAACAAACGCGGTTTTTCATTTCCATCTTGTGGCAAAGGTGTCACCGTTCCAATTTCAATAAAACCAAAACCAACTGCAGCAAATGCATCAATACATTCCGCATTTTTGTCTAACCCAGCAGCTAATCCAACAGGATTTTTAAATGTTAAACCAAATAAAGTACGTTCTAACTTTTTATCTTCAACAACATACAATATCTTAAAAATAGTTTTTACAAATGGAATCTTGATAACAAAATTCATTAAATGCAGCGTAAGATGATGCGCTTTTTCAGCATCTAATTTGAATAATAAGAAACGCAGGATTTTGTACATAAGACAAATTTACAATTTACGATTTACAATTTTGATTGTAAATAATGTTTTATCATCTAAAATTTATAACTAATAATTCCTAATTTCACCTTATGCAAAAGCCTTTGGCCGAACGAATGCGTCCAACGAAAATTGACCAAATTATTGGTCAGGATCATTTATTAGGAAATGGCAAAGCATTGCGCCAACTCATCGAAAAAGGCAAGTTGCATTCTATGATTTTTTGGGGTCCACCTGGTGTTGGCAAAACTACATTGGCAAGAGTGCTGGCAAATCATGCAAATTTACCTATTGAACAAGTCAGTGCCATTTCTTCAGGTGTGAAAGA
>JANNVS010000417.1:0-14012 GCA_031414515.1 Sphingobacteriales bacterium
ATTTTAAAAAGACGCGGTAGTCCTTCATCCGGAACCTGTACATGATGCAAACCACCACTATAAGCTATAACCATCTGTCCTTTTTCTAGTCCAGATAAAATATCTACTACACCTGGTTTCACATTCATTTGTTTTCCAAAAAGGTCTAATCCATTTCTTCGTTTCATTCTTCCTTCTGCAGCAATCAAAATAATAGAGTCGTCGTAAATAGACTCCAAAAAGGCTTCCCAAGTGTCATCTCTTTTACGTGTAATTGAAGTCATTCCAGGACTAAAGAGTTTAAAAAATGCACCAACAAACGGTCTGTTCAATGTTTTATCAGCTGCTGGTGCTACCATACGCTTAGAAAGTTTGCGTAAAAAATGATTAGGAAGAAATCCAAGATATAAAAATTCAAAAAGAGAAGTGTGGTGTAAAAAAATAATTAGCCTTATGTCGTTCCAAACAATTTTTGAATCATCAGGCCATCCAATTTTAAAACGATAAAATAATCTCGTAAAACATTTGATGATTAATAAAAAAAAATAACTAATTAAACTTTTCATTGCACTGGTTCTAATACCACTTCTATATAGTTGGTTGTATCAAAATATTTAAGGAAAGCATCTTTTATTTTTTGAGCTGTTAATCCTTTAATTTGAGTTAAATAATCTGACATGGTATTAATATCTTTTCCATATTCGTCGTAGTATTGTATCATATTTAGCCAGAAATCATTTTCTTGCATATTAATTTCTCGCTCACGTATTTGTATTTGCTGTACTTTTTTAATTATATCGTTAGTTGTTCCATTTTGTTTTAAAGAATCAATATTATCATACACTGTTTTTATCAACTCATCCACACGCGTTGGTTCAGTATTAAATTGAATGGTAATACCATAAGCATCTTTAGGTCGTTGTGCAAAAGAGCCATTTACGCCTATATTGTAAACACCGCCTTTATCTTCACGCATTGATTCATGTAATTGTATATCTAATACTTTTATCATTGAATTAAAAACATAATTTTCATCCTCAGTCCAGGCCATTTTCCCATGAAAATGTATGCCTACCAAATCTTTTTGTGTTTTTCCCATCTGGATTTTAGAAATTACTTTTCCTTCTTTTTTTATAATATTTGGGTTTTTCCAGTTTTCTTTTTGACCTTTAGAAGGCAAGCCACCGAGATATTTTTCTAATAATGGTTTTATATCACCTTTCACAAAAAAATTCCCTACGAAAATAAATGTAAAATCACTTGCATCATTAAAACGATCTTGATAAATCTTAAATGATTTTTCAAAATCTACTTTTTCTAGTTTGTCAATAGTTGTTAATCCTCTTCGAATATTTTTATTAAAAATAACATTCTGAAACTTATTAGAAAAAAAAGCGTTTGGATTTTCTAAAATATGTTCATTCGCACTTCTTTGTTTAGACATAAAAGAATTATAATCATCCAACGATTTTCTCGGTTGTGTAAAATACAAATAGGTGAGTTGCAACATAGTTTCAAGGTCCTTTCGGTTGCTGCTACCGATAAATCCTTCATTCAGTTCGCCAACATATGGATACACGCTTGCTGTCTTTCCTGTTAATAGTTTCTGTAAAGTGAGTTTGTCAAATTTTGATACGCCAGATTCTATTACGATAGCATTGGAATAATCTGCACTCATATAATCGCTATCGGAATACAATGATGTGCCACCTGGACTGTATGCCGTCATCAGTATTTCATCGTTTTTAAAATCAGTTGGTTTTAATAAAATACGTACACCATTCTTTAATTCCAATGTTGTGATGTTTAAACTGTCATTTATCATTTCTTTTACAGCTGGAGATGCTGTTGGTTTTTCAGCCAATAAAGGTTCATTGCTTAGCTTGTCTTCATATTGATTAATAGTTGAAGTTTTTATTTTTTCAATGATGTCTAATATATTATTTTCCAAAGGTAAAAATTTCTTCTCAGTTTCAGGTGCCGTTAAAACTATAACACAATTATTATTGGTAATATATTTTTTAGGTAAAGAATTGATTTCATTTAATGTAATAACTGGTAGAATTTCTTTTGTTAATTCTAATTCTTTTTCAATTCCAGGCGCAGGTAAATTTTCTAGAAAATTGGATATATATTCTTCTGCTAAATTTGATGATTCGGTTTTATCTTTTTCTACTACGGCATTTTCATAACCAGTTAATAATTCTATTTTTTGCCGGTCTAATTCTGTTTGAGTAAATCCAAAACGTTTTATGCGTTCATTCTCTGTCAATATTACTTTTAAAGCATCTATTGTTTTTTCGCTTTTTGCGACTGCGGTTAAATTATATGTATCATTGGCTCTTGTTTCACTTCCATAACCTGAATATGCAGCAAAAAAAGGAGGATTCGGTTGTTGCAGTAGTTCCTGTAATCGATTATTAAACATGTTGTTAAATAAACTATTCATCAAATATTTTTTAAATCCATCTGTAGAATTTTCATTTTCTGACGGATGCTTGTATACAACTAACGCTCTCGAATAAGTAGCTTCTGGGTCAGTACAAATAGAAACTAAAGTTTGCGTATGTTTTGGAAGTGTAAAAATTTTTTTCTTTTTTTCGTTAACTGGATTTTCAATTATACCGAATCGTTTTTTTATTTCAGCTTCCATTTCATCTACATTAATATCACCAACAATTATCACTGCCATTAAATCAGGACGATACCATGTTTTATAAAAAGAAATTAATCGTTCATATGGTGAATGTAACAATATAGCTGTATCTCCAATTGGTAGCCGTTCTGCATATCTTGATTTATAATACAAAACAGGTAAATATTTATCTACCATTCGTTTGTTAGCACCTAATCCATTTCGCCATTCAGAAAAAACCACGCCACGTTCTTTATTAATTTCAGTGGTATCAAAACTTAAACCATTTGCCCAATCTTCTAATATAGTTAGCCCTTTATCTAAGATCTCATTTTTGTCAGATGGTAATTGAAGTTGATAAACAGTTTCATCAAAGCTAGTATATGCATTAATATGTGCTCCGAATTTTGTTCCAATACCTTCTAGATAATTAACTAGTTCATTCTTGGAGAAATGTTTACTACCATTAAAAGCCATGTGTTCTACAAAATGTGCTAGACCTTTTTGAGTTTCATCTTCCTGATTGGAACCAGCATCTACGACCAAACGTAATTCAACTCTTTTCTCTGGTTTTGTATTATGTTGTATATAATAAGTTAAGCCATTTGGCAATTTTCCAAAACGCACTTCTTTATTTAAAGGCAATGCTTTCTGGTCAGGATGTAAACCTTCAGGAGTGTTTACTGACTCGTCAGGTGTATATTTTACAACTTCAGATAGTTTTACATCTACTGTATTAGATATCTTTTTATTCTCAATTTTAGATTTCTTGGTTTTTTCATTTTCCTTTTTATCTTTTTGGTAATAGAAAGATGAAAATAGAAATCCAGTGAAAAGAAGCGTATAAATTAATTTTATAGAAAAACGCATGAAAAACATTTTATGAATAGTTATCCTAAATATCGGAAATATAATGAAGTAAAAGGTATAAAATATGTTATGAAGTAGTGGAATCTTTTAACTCCATTTTTCGAATGGAAGGTGATATAAAGTACGTTACTACAACTATTAAACAAGTCATACAGCCACCAAATATAACGGCTGGAACTGTACCCATTAAAGATGCAGTTGCACCACTTTCAAATTCACCAATTTCATTTGAGGATCCTATAAACATTGAATTGACCGCAGATACGCGTCCACGCATATCATCTGGTGTTGCCAATTGAACTATTGTATGACGAATAGAAACGCTGATTCCATCTAATGCACCGCTCATTATTAAACAAAACATAGAAAACCAGAATAATTTGCTGATTCCAAATAAAATAATAAATATTCCAAAGCCAAATACTGCTGCTAATAAAATAATACCTGCATTCTTTTTAATAGGATAATATGCGAGTATCATCAGCATAAAGATGGCGCCGATAGCTTGTGCTGCACGCAGCAAACCTAACCCTTCTGGACCAACATGTAAGATATCTTTTGCATACACAGGCAGTAATGCAACTGCACCGCCAAATAAAACAGCAAATAAATCTAAGGTAATACAGGATAAAATTATTTTATTATGAAATACAAATTTCAAGCCTTGTATAGCACTTTCATAAACCGTTTCATCTTTAGGTACAAACTGTATCGGCTTCTTTTCTATTTGTAATAATGAAATAATAGCAATGCATAAAAAGATGACGATAATTCCAAACGTATAGGTAATACCTAAAATACCTAATAAAATTCCACCAACAGCTGGTCCTAAAACGGCGCCTGATTGCCAAGCGGCACTACTCCATGTAATGGCACTTTGATAAACTTCTCTCGGAATAATTTGTGCTGATAAACCAAAAGAAGCAGGTCCTGAAAAACTTCGTGCAATACCAGTAAGAAAAATAATAATGAAGATTAAAATAACGGCGTTTTGTTTTCCTATACTTTCAATCACAGAAGTATGTGTAAAAAAAAGTAAAGCAACACACATCAACGTATAAATAGTAATAAAACCAACCAACATTTTCTTTTTATCTGATTTGTCAGCCACATAGCCACCATATAAAGCATTTCCAATTGCAGGAATTGCTTCTGTTAAACCAATAAAACCTAATAATAATTTGGAGTTGGTGAGTTCGTAAATTTCGTAACCAATAATTACGGCTTGCATCGTAAGTGCAATCGTAATTAAAAATCGTGCAATTACATACGCTCTGAATTCTTTATATCGAAGTGCCTGATAAGGATCTCTTTTTTGTTGAGTCATTAGTCATTAGTAATTAGTGAAGAGTTGTTTAGCAAGCAGCACTCTCAAAATTAATGAAATGCGTAAAGTAAAAAGATATGCAACCATTAAGATATTATAACTAATTACGATTTACTAATCACTATAATTTATTAATGTATCCTTTCAAATGCGGTTTTTCCTGTGTGTTGTCAACTATGTCAAAATCAAAACCATTCTCTGTTTTTTCATTTCGGAAAATTACACTTGCAGGCAAATAAATTGGTACTTTGAAAGATATTGTATATTCAAAACTTTGCGGCACACGCTTTTCTAATAATGCTAAAATTCTTCCTGCACTCCACATACCATGAATAATATGGCGTTCAAAACCGAATAATTTTGCTGATAGCGGATGCAAGTGTATTGGATTAAAATCACCTGATGCTATTGCGAAATTTAAACCCAAGTTCTTATTTAAACTCCAGCTTTCTTTAATACAATTATCAGTGAGTTGCGGTTGTTGCCATTCCAAGACACTACCAATGCCTTCATTGCCTTTATACAAATAAATACTTACATCTTCCCAGATTCGTTTTCCACTTACTTCAATATAGCTTACTACTTCAAATGCTTGTCCTTTATCATGTGCAATTAAATTTCCAAATTTACAGACTACACAAAATTCTTCACCTATATATAATGGACGATGTTGTTTAATAGAATTGGCAAAATGAATTAAACCTGGCAAAGGAAATGGTACTTCTGGCTGACTCAATAATTGAGTGTGCATCGGAAATATATAGGCGTGTAAATAAGTTGCCGGTACAATTAAGGTATGGTCGAATCCACAAACTTTATAGTATTTTTTTAATATATCTGGTGAAATACTTGTTTTTTCTATATGAATTGAAATGTCTGGTAAATCACCTTTTCCTTTCTTGAAAAAGGTTGTAGCAATGCGTGCATATAAAGATGCAGAATTATTGAGTGTTTGTAGTTGTATTGTACGTGACATATTCTATATTTCAAACTTAAAGATACTGTAATCATTAATAAAAAAGCCAAAGTGTTAAAATAAATTGACCTTCATCAAATTCATAAAACAGGTATTGCGCTTGTGGCACAAAGTGCTTAAATTTAATTGAACATAAAAACCCGCCTATGTTAGTCTTATTAATTTCAGCAGTCGTGCTACTGTTGTTGCTTCTTGTTTTAGCAGGTTATTTTTTATTTCGTTCAAGAAAAATCTTTTTGAGCAGAAAAGAAAACTTTCGCTTATTTAAAGGCACTAAGTCTTTACCTATGCATCACAATGTTTTCCTTTAAAGCATTAAAGTAGCATGAGAGAAAAGTGGCTAAGCGTAGTGTTTAGCCATTTCTATTATTAGAGAGATTTATGAATGATAGCAGATTGTATTTATTATAGACTAATTTTACTTCACACAATTATTGGTATATGACAATCACTTCTTCATCTATAGCTAAAAAACTACTTGTTTTATTCCTTATTGTTACAGGTTTGTACTATGCTAAAGAATTTTTAATTCCGTTGGCTATTGCTGCGGTTTTAGCAACACTTTTTCTGCCATTTTGCAAATGGATGGAAGCAAAAAAAGCACCCAAATTTCTGGCTGTATTTATTTGCTTATTACTGTTATTATTGGTTATAGCAGGTATCGCTGCTTTAATTAGCTGGCAAATTGTTTCGCTGGCAAATGATGTAGAATTAATAAAGCAAAAAGCTGTGGTTGTAATTGAACAGGTACAACTATATATTTTTAACCATTCAGGAATTTCAAAAGATGTTCAATCGCAATTAGTTAAAGACCAGCAAACATCTTTTACAGGCTTTATAGAAGTATTTGTAGGCTCACTTTTTAGCGTTTTCACAAGTTTAATACTTACGCTGATATATGTTTTCTTATTACTGTATTATCGCAGTCATATAAAAATTTTTTTGCTTCAGCTTTCTGCACCTTCACAACGAGAAGAATCGGAACAACTAATTTATCGTGCTACTAATGTATCACAACAATATTTGGTGGGTCTTAGTAAAATGATTTTTTGTTTATGGATAATGTATGGTATAGGATTTTCTATAGTTGGTGTGGAGAATGCAATTTTCTTTGCTATTCTATGTGGCTTGCTAGAGATTGTTCCTTTTGTAGGAAATCTTACCGGTACCAGTATTACAGTATTAGTTGCTGCTGTGCATGGCGCAAGTTTTCCAATGTTGGGTGGCATTGTGCTAACGTATGGCATTGTACAGTTTATACAAGGTTGGGTTTTAGAGCCACTCATTGTTGGTCCGCAAGTGAAAATTAATCCGTTGTTTACTATAATTGCATTGGTATTAGGTGAATTTATTTGGGGAATTCCAGGTGTTGTTTTAGCCATACCACTTACTGCTATGTTTAAAATTGTTTGCGATCATATTGAACCACTTAAACCATATGGTTTTTTAATTGGTGAAATTGAAAGCGCAAAAAAACCATTTGGCTTCGTCACCCAAATTAAAAGTTGGTTTAAATAATTATGGATATTGTTATTTCGATAATGAAACTTTGTGCAGGCATTGGTATGTTCCTTTTTGCTATGTATTTAATTGAAGAATCATTAAAGAATCTTTCAGGACGAAATTTTAAACGCTTTCTTCAATACATTACAAAAAACAGATTTGGCGCAGTTGCAGGTGGCGCAATAGTTACTGGAGTGCTTCAAAGCAGTTCTATGGTTTCGCTAATGGTGCTTGCATTTGTAGGTGCTGGAGTATTTACGATGAAAAATGCCATCGCCATTATTTTAGGCGCAAATCTTGGAACTACATTAGATAGTTGGCTGGTGGCAACACTTGGCTTTAATGTGAACATAGAAGTGGCTGCTTATCCATCTATTTTTATTGGCGGTTTGCTGCTTATCCTATTTGGTAAGCACAAGTCTGTAAAATACGCTTCCTATTTTTTAGTCGGTTTTGGTTTGTTGTTCATTGGACTTGCCTTTATGAAAACAGCAATGGAAGCACAAGTTAAAACGTTTGATTTTTCTCAATATGCAGACATGCCATTAATTGTTTCACTGCTAATCGGTTTTATTA
Source organism: Sphingobacteriales bacterium (assembly GCA_031414515.1). GTDB lineage: Bacteria > Bacteroidota > Bacteroidia > Chitinophagales > JADIYW01 > JADJSS01. The sequence goes on from JANNVS010000417.1 coordinate 7,867, forward strand.
TTACGCTGTTAGTTCAATCCAGTTCAGTAACCATGGCACTTACATTGAGCGCGCTTCATGCAGGAGCCATCGAATTTCCTATGGCAGCAGCTATTGTACTTGGCTCAGAAACAGGAACGACAATTAAAATATTGATTAGTGCAATAGGTGGAAATGCTTCAAAAAAACGTGTAGTATTGGGCAATTTATTCTTCAATATTTTTATTACCATAGTTGCTTTTACATTGATAAAACCAATTTTAGGTTTAATAACAAATGTTTTAAATATTAGCAATCCACTTATCGGTTTAGTTACCTTTTCGACTATTATAAATTTAGTTGGAATTTTATTTTTCCTTTCGATTCTTAATCCTTTTACAAAATTGTTAGAGAAGTTTTTTAAAGAAACAGATGCTTCTGCAGCAGCATTTATAAATAATGCAACTACGAATGAAAAAGAAACGGCATTGGATTTATTTCGAAGAGAAATAGCTTATTTTATTCATAATGCTATGCTTTTTAATCTCGCTCAATTTGAGATAGATACAAAAATAGTTGAAGATAATTCTGATTTTAAAAGTATTAATGAAAAAAGAAAATTCTTTACGAAAACACAGGAAGAAAAGTATGAGTTTCTGCAACAACTGCAAGGAGAACTGCAATCATTTTATTTAGAACTGAGAACAAAGCTGGAAGATGAACAACTTTCAGAAATTAATCAATTAATTTCTTCTGCGCGAAGTGCTATGTATTCTGTAAAAAACATGAAAGACATTATAAGTAGCAGTAATAACCTCAGTAGTTCATCTAAAGATATTAAGTTTAATTTTTTTGTCAGTCAAAAAAAAGAAACAGAAGATTTATATATTGAATTAAATACAATTCTGCAACAAAATAAATCGACAACTTTCGCCGCATTTCAAAAAATTTACCATGATATTCAAAGTAATTATAGTGCATCTCTTAATGATTTTTATAAAGATGCACTACATGCTGCCATCGAAGATTTAGACATTACTATTGCTATTAATTTCAACCGTGAACTTTTTACTGCTAACAAAGCTATGCTAATGGCAATCAAAGATTTATTATTAGAAGAGAAAGAAGCAAAAGATTTTAATGAAGTGCCTATATATAAGACATAGAACCAAATTTTTCTACTATAATAAAATCGAAGAACAAGTAATTGTATAACATTATTCAGATGTTGTGTAATATTTGCCTTTCATTTATTTACATCTTTGGATTGATGTATTGAATCAATTAACGGTATGATTTATATCATATTTTATTTTATTTTTCTATACTAACTTTAATAAATAATAGAATAAAAATGAAAAAGATAATAGTTGCTATAGATGCTATTACATATAATCAATATGCTTTAGAATATGCAATAGGTATTGCCAAGCGTTCTGGTGGAATGATATTAGGCGTGTTTCTGCATGATATGTCTTATATCTATTCAGATATTCCGAGTGTTTTTGAATTGGTTCCAGTTGAGTATAGTCATATCATCAAAAAACAACACGATGATGGAGAGAAATTAGCATTGAATATGAAGTTGTTTAATGAACGATGTAATGCAGAAAATATAAAACATAAGTCTCACTTTTATGATAGTACAAATATTGTTGATTTTTTGATAAACGAATCTGTTTTTGCAGACGTTTTAATCATTGACGAACATATGAGTTTCACACATTCATCATCAAATGAAATTTCAAATTTTTTAACTAATGTATTGGAAGATGCACATTGTCCAGTATTGATAGTGCCACATAAATTTTTACCTGTTGAAAATATATTTTTGTGTTATGACGGAACGCCATCCAGTGTTTATGCTATCAAAATGTATTCGTATCTATTTCCATCTTGGAGTAATAAAATCACTTCACTAATATCCTTTAATGAAACCTCATCTAATCATCTTAAACATAGTGAAAACATTAAAGATTTATTACTTCAGCATTTTCCATTTTTAATTATTGATGTGGAAATAAATAGTAAAACAGAAGATTCTATTACTAATTTCTTTAAAGAAAATTGTAACAATGGATTTATTGTGATGGGTGCTTATGGAAGAAGTACATTTTCAAGACTGTTTAAGAAAAGTTTGGCAAATACAATGATAAAAGAAATTAGAGTACCAATATTTATTGCACATAAATAAAATAAAATTATGAAGACAATTAAAAAAACAAAAGCAGCAGTAGCTGCAAAAAAAGTAATTCCAGTAAAAAAAGCAACTAATTTAAATGATGGAATTACAAAGACAGATATTGCTGTCATTACTAGTCCAATCTGGAATATTTGGGATTCAGGTAAGTATTATAAAGTAAGAGTTTCTATACCAGGTCTTTCTAAAAAAGATATTAAGGTATATGTTAATGGTGCTAATCTTATTATTAGTAGTGAGAAAGAAAACGAACAACAAAAAGAAAGTAAGAATTATATTGTTAGACAATATAATTTCAATTCATGGAGTAAATCAATTGTGCTGCCACAAGAAGTGAAAGCAAAAAGTGTAAAAATGGATTACAAAGATGGTGTGCTAAAATTAGGATTACAGAAACTTACTTCTATTCTAGCTTAATTTATAATCTATTTGTGTTCAGTTAAATTCTCAAAGCTTATTTCTGCATCAGCCATTTTAGTATAATATATTAAATCTTTTTTCTTGCTTTTTGAAAAATAAACTAAATGATCTAAGCCATTCCAAAGAAAGAACCAGCCTGCTGGTTCGAACAAAGTTAAAAGTGTATGAATATAAAATTTCTCAGGTTTTTGGAAGGATATATAACTTGCAATTAACATTAATAGTGTACCTGCTATTAAAAAGTAAATTCCTTTTTTATTCTTTTGTCTGGCATCTTTCTCTACTAAACATTGGCTATTTTTAAAATAGGAATGTAAGCGTTCAATGATTATTTTTTCATCATTTTCGTTTCTTAAATTTTCAGACAGTGCTAATTTTAGATGAATATTATTTCTGCTTTTCTCGTCACAGACCTTTCTTACTTCAATCAAAAAATCATCAGAAACAGTTCTTTCAGATAATGGTCGTGAATCAAAACTGGAAAAAATATCATTATAACAATCTAACCAAATGCTTATTTCAAAAATATAAGGTACTTTTTTATTAATTGGAATGCTGGTATTTTCTAGTTGACTCATATTTCCAATTAAAAATTAATAATATTCAGATTTGCAAAAATATAGTGCAGATACAAATTAAAGAACGCTTATTTCAACTTCAATCTATAGCTGCCACTTTTTACCGCTTTTCGCAAACGCTGACGGCTGCCATCGTCCATTATCATCGCTCCAGCCATAGAAGAAAGTCCGCCAAGTAAAGCACCTAAAACTGTAGTAACTATTAGCAATACGCCACCTGAAAGTGGTGCTCCTAAACTATCGGAAAATAATTGCGCTACTTTGCTGCTTAATAAATGTTCGTTTCTTAGATCGAGAAATAAGGCGTAGCCTAGCCAAAACAGTCCAACGCCAAATAGTCCTGATAAAAAATTATTGCCAGGTTTGTTGGATAAAACAATTCCAACCAAAAAACAAATAATAAATGGTGTATACCATGGTAAAAATAGTGTGAGTAGGAAACTCAAAATAATGATGATTAGAACTTTTATTGGAAACATGGTTTTAATTTATGATTTTCAGAATTCAGATTTACAATTTAATTTTGTTTTATTGCTTTCAGAGCAGTTTCTTTTGAATCAAAGAAATGCATTTTATAATATTCGCCTTTGCTCCATTTATCTATAAATTCAGTAAAGCTTTTTGTTGAAACATTTCCGCTTTGTCCACCTGGATACACACCATAGCATTGTGGTTTGCCGTTTGCAAAATCTACAATCATACGCCAAGATGGACCTGCATTTTCTGATGATGCATTCACAATATTATTATATCCACCAATGGCAATATCGTTTACAGAAAATGCGTTTAAGCGTGCTAAGTGAGAAATGCTTGTATGTTTATGATGCTGCCACATAACTGCCTCTTTTTTCGCTGTTGTTTCTTTGGCGTTTTGTTTTGCAGACATGCTAATACTTGGTTTGGCTAGCTCTGCAAAATAGGCTGCTGTTTTTGCAAAAGCAATATTTATTACTTCTTTCGCAGTTTCAATAGTATCTGCTGTACTGAGTACATCAAATAACTTAAATTTCCCATCGTTTATAATTAAGTTGGCAGTATTATAGTTTTCAGGCAAACGGAATGAAAGTTTGTTTCCTGTCATTTCGTCGTAAGTAGTTTGCTCAATATTTTCCCAGAATTTATAAAAATAACTTGGTGCTTCTAGGTTGTAATTTGCTTCATAATTCCACGATTTTAATGCAGTTAAAATTTTGCTAGAAATAGCATCATTTTTATGATTTAAATTGACTAAGAGCGTTGGTAATATTTCTTTAGCCAATAAACTCAAATTATTGTTTTGCAGTTTACTCATGTCTTGCCATGTATAATTTGTTGCAGTTGTTAATATAGAATTTATGACTCTGTTTCTGTAATTTTCATAATTACCATTCGTTAAGTAAGGATATGTTTGGTCAACTGGATTTTGATTCGCACTACTGCAAAAACCTCTTTCAGGATTTAAAGTATTCGGATTTTGCTCGCTTGGAATACTTGCTTTCAGTTTCGAGATATCAACATTTGCTAGTGGTGTAATAAATGAGCCATCACCAGAATTAGTACGTAGCATAAAATTTCCTTGCTGTTTAATAGCAATATTATTTGCGGCATCTGCATACACAAAGTTCTGTCCTGGACAAGAATAATAATTCAATGCTTTAAAATAATCCTGATGATTTTTTGCATGATTCAGATAATAAAATGCCATCATATCATTCGATGGTTCTTCTGCACGCCAATAGGTAGCAATATGTTTTTTGTCATCGATTTCGCCAAACGTTTCATCATACACTACTGAACCAACTTTTGTCATACGAATATTATCAACAAAATCTTTTCCACCTTTTATTTTAAAAACTTGTTTGTCATACTCAAATGCCACAAAATTTTCACCTAATTTATATTGCTTTTTATCAGCATTGTATTCAACAGCATAATTATTTATAACATCACGCGACGAATTAGTTACGCTCCAAGCAATGCTATCATTGTGACCGATGATAACGCCAGGCGCACCTGGAATTGTAACGCCTTCAACATTTAAACCAGGACAATTTAACTGCACCGCATACCAAATAGAAGGTAGGTTTAATCCTAAGTGCGGATCGCCACATAAAATTGGTTTTCCTGATTTTGTTTTGCTGCCGTTTACACACCAGTTATTGCTTCCATAAAATTTATTGGCATAAAAATCTTTACAAGGATTTTTATATAATACATCAGCTATGTTTTTATTTGCTTTCGTTGAAAAAGTATCTACAGATTTGAAATTCCATTTTGTATCAACAGGTATAATTGGATCAACTATTGGTGCTGGAAAATCAGGATACATTTTTTTGTAAGCTTCTTCACCAAAAGCTCGTAAAGCATTTGTATTTTCTACATCGGTATCATAATATGTTAGATCTTTTGCCATGTATTTCATCAGCAATGCACATTTCAACGGTGTCCATTGTTCTGGCTCGTAGCCAATTAATTTATACTCAATTGGTAAATCTGATTTTTTTAGTTGATTGATATATTTATTTACACCAGCCGTATAACTTTCCACCACCATTTTTGAAATAGGATTTTTTTCCATTTCTATTAATGAAGATTCAGCGGCACGCACTATACCAATTCGTCGCGAAAATCTATCTAACGACAAGGCTTTTTCACCAACTAATTCTGTCAGTCTTCCAGCTGCAGCATACATTTGAAATTCCATTTGCCATAAGCGGTCTTTTGCTTGTGTATAACCTAGCGCATACATCAAATCTTCTTCATTATCAGCAAAAATATGTGGCACGCAAATTTCATCATATACTACGGTAGCAGAGCCTTTTATGCATTTTATTTCTATAGATGAATTTCTATTTTCTTTTAAAGAAGTGCTTTTCCAAAAGCCGTGTGTTGGCGATAAAAACATGCCTAAAGCAGGTGTGTCTCCAAGAGATTTATTTAGAAAGAAAATTCCAACTGCAACAATAACTGTTATTAAAATTCCGCCGATTTTTTTTGCCATGGTAGATAGG
>JANNVS010000418.1:0-4676 GCA_031414515.1 Sphingobacteriales bacterium
AAATATTTTTATTAACTAATATTACAAATATTGAATTATCAGTAAATCTGAAATGCAATCCGGAATTTGCTATAGAATTAAGAGAAAAATATGAAAGTATACAACCTGGATACCACATGAGTAAAAAGCACTGGAATACAGTAACCTATACAGCAGAGTTTTCAGAAGCAGAATTATGCAATGATTGACCATTCTTATATTGAAGTAGTGAAAGGAATGACAAAAAAACAACAACAAGATCTTATTCAATAAAATGAAAAATAAGTTAATATATATATTATTTAGTTTGTTAATTTTTCAGATAACTATTGGCATTTCCAAAGAGATTCTAATTGATTCAAATTTTACCGATATTGATATATACAATTCATTAACAAATCATAAAAATAGCAATGCCAGCAAATTTGTTTTTGAAATAAAGATAAAGAATAAAATAAAAAATGAACAACAGTTATACATAAGCATTATTAATCCTACGATTGACAGAATAGTTATTTATGATGGCAAAGACAGTGTTGTATTAGGTGATTTGATTCCTTTTACAAAACGAAAATTTAAACATACAAATCATGTGTATCCAATTGTACTCAAAGAATACAATACCAGAAAAATAAAATTAATAGTATATAATCAATATAAAAAATCACTGAATTTTAGAGTAAATATTTGTTCGGAAAATACATTTATCAAAACAACAAACCATGATAATTTCTTTAATGGTATTTTTTATGGAATTCTGTTTATGTATATTTTGCTTTTAATTTGTTTTTATATATTCAGTAAAAATAATTTCTTTATTATTTATTTATGCATTATTTTTTTTATGATGTTATTATATTTTCAATATAATGGTACTGGCTATCAATATATGTGGTTTTATTCTTCATCAGCACAAAAGTATATAAGTATTATAGCAATCATTGGATATCTCACAGCGCATATTTCATTTATACGTGGGTTTTTTTCAATTCAAATAAAATATGTATTTTCAAGATACATCCTTAAAATATTTCTATATATACTTATTTGCATCGGATTATTATTACTTTATAAATTATATACTCATTCCTATGGATACATACTTTCTAATAGTTTTTATTTTATTATAAATGGCATATTTTTAATTTATGGATTTTTAGTAATCTGTCTTTGTATATATACATATATTGAATCTGGAAGAAGAGAAATAATTTGGGTTTTAACAGGATTTATAGTCCATATCATTAGCTGGATAGTATTTATTAATAATGAGTTTATAACTATAGAATGGTTAAATTATCTAACAAATTATAAATTATTTTCAAGTAATATATTTGTACCACAGCTAAATTATTATATCACTATGTTAGAAATGTTTATGATAACTGTTTTTATTACAATTAACTACCATAAGCTTATTCTCCAAAACAGTATTTCAATAAAAAGGTTAGATTTTTTACAAAAAAGAAACATCAACACTTTTGTATTAGGACAAGAAGTAGAAAGAGAAAAAATATCAGAAGAGATTGAAAAAAATATATCAAAAGATATCCAGAATTTAAAAAAATCATTGCATGAAATAAACAAGATAGAAATTGAAAAGGAAAAAGTTTCGTCAATGTTAATCGAGATTGATAAAACATTAACAGACATAAAAAATATTACGAGCAATTATATTACACCAGATATTCAGGAAATGAAATTAATAGAATTAATAAATACATCAACAGATAAATTATTCTACAAAATCAATACGACCTACAATCTTTCAAATATTCCGGTTAGTTTAAGATTAAATGCATTAGCAAATATAAACTTGTATAGAATATTACAAGAAATATCAAATAACGCATTGAAACATTCAGCAGCTGAAAACATTACTATAACAGGAATTAAAGACAATAAGTCTTTACAGATTAAGATTAGTGATGATGGCATTGGGTTTGTTGAAAATATCAATAAAAGCAAAGGTATTGGATTGATGAATATTGAATCAAGAATGAATAGTTTAAATGGAAATTTATATATTATATCAAATAATAAAAAAGGTATAACTTTAAATTTAATCATGCCTTTAAAGGATATTATTTAAATAGAATGAAGTATTATATATTATATACCTTATTATTCCTATGGACAGGAGTTGTAGCATCTCCAGCAGAAATGTCTTTTATTGTTAATAAATCTATGCGTTGCAAACCTGCATCAAAATATCTTGTTCTATTAAAAAAAACTGAAGATACTTCAATCTATATGCTTGAATTAAAAAATACTGAAACTAAAAAAGAAGCAATTTTACTAGAAATTCCAATACAACAAATAGATAAAATTAATGTACAGCAATTTGTAAATAATAAACTAGTAAAAAAATATTTTTTTAGCTCTAAAAAATTAAGTGAGAGAATTTACTATGATAGAAATATAATTTTCCCATTTGATATAAATCAAAACAAAATAAATCGTATATATTTTATATTTCATAACAATGATATTCATGATTTTTTTAAACCAGAAGTTTTAATATGGAAAAAAGATGCGAAAATAGCCAGAACGGAAGCATTAGAGATGACTCGTGGTGTTTTTTATGGAATATTAATTTTGTATACTTTTATTTGTTTTCTACTCACCATTCTACTTGGCATACGAAATTATTATTATTATTTGATTTATTTAATTATAGGAATAGTCTATCTGTTTGTAAAAAACAACCTTGGAAATGAATTACTTTGGCCAGATTATCCTACTGTTGATATATTCCTAAAAAAAATAATGCTTTCTCTGTATTTAATAGCCTCCATTTTATTTTTACGTGGTTTCTTAAGTAGAAGAATAAAATTACAGCAACTACAAAATGTATTACGTTATTTTATTTATTTTGGTTTATTATTAATATTCGTTTCTTTATTAATTGGATTATTAAGTGCGCCAGCACAAAAAACATTCATCATAATACAGAATGTATTTGCTATTGTGTGTCTAACAACTGTTATAATTACTTTCATCTTTGTCTATTTTAATATAAATGACCGATCTTTAGTATTATTTACATTACTATATTTTATATCATTTTCTTTTTTCTTGTTTTATCCTCAACCTGAATTTGGAAGAGATGTATTTGGTGTATACCTTGGTCAGATTTACACTTATAGTAATGCATTCATAATTGCAACAATTATTAGTATTTCAACTGTATATCGCGTAAAAAAAATAATAAAAGATAATGAACAATTAAAAAAAGAAATGAGTTTATTAAATTCACATAATAATTTTTCATTAATAGAAGGACAACAGAACGAACGAATTCGGGTGAGCAGAGAACTTCATGATGGTGTTGGCATTATGATGTCAGCATTAAAAATGAAAATGTCTTTATTAAAACCGAAAGAACTTAAAAGTAAAAATGACATTTTAAAACTGACAACTGAAATTGATATTATTTGTGATACTATTCGAGTATTTTCTCATTCTTTACTATCACCAACACTTAAAAAATTTGGTTTACAGGTTGCTTTAAAAGATTTGCTAGAAGAATATAAAAAAAACGGAAGATCACTATCCTATAATTTTAATATTCCTGAAAACTTATCTCCTGTCTCACAACAATTAATTTATGATTTAATAAGGAAATTCATTCAGTATTTTTCTGAAAAAAAACCGGAGCAGTTAACCATTAGTATATATATTATTGCATCCATAAAAGAAGCACAAATAAGGATTCAATATACTGGAACAAGTATAGATGTTAATAATGAGCAAATTAAATCTGTTATTTCCATAATAGATTTATTAACTGGAAAATTTCAAATTAACTTACTAAATGCTTGGAATTTTAGAATCCATATGGAATTACCAGTTTTATTAGAAGAGAAATTTTAAATTAAAAATTATATGCTATAAATTACTCACTTTGCATCCTATGAATAAATCAAATAGCCGTTATTATATTTTAAATAAACCAACTAATATGGTTTCTCAATTTATAGGTATTGAAAAAGCAAGACTATTAAAAGATTTGGATTATATATTTCCTGAAGGCATTCATGCAATTGGAAGACTCGATAGTGCATCAGAAGGTTTACTGCTTTTAACAACAAATAAGAAGGTTACAAAACTATTATTTAAGAGTAAAATACCACACAAACGCACCTATTTAGTAAAAGTTCGTTATATCGTTAGTGAAGCAACCTTGCAGCAATTAAGATCCGGTGTAACTATTCATATTCATGGTGGAATTGATTGGATAACCAGCCCTTGTGAAGCAGAAATTATTACAAATCCAACAGAAAGATTTGGTATTAAAGATGAAACAAATGAATACAGTCCTTATACCTGGTTATTAATCACACTTACGGAAGGGAAATATCATCAGGTTAGAAAAATGGTATTTGCCCTACGACATAGATGTAAAAGATTAATTAGAGTTTCAATTGAAGATATGACTTTGGGCAACTTGCAACCTAGTGAAATAAAAGAAATAGAGGAAAATGATTTTTTTAATCTTTTAAAAATTACAAATTGGAAATAACAAAATTGATAAGCTATTTTATATTTTGAAACTAACTTTAATTGTTGGAAATTCATCTTTAAAATCCTGTATTGCGGTTAATATATTATTATTAAAATCAACTTGAAGTTTAATTGCTGAATGTTTAACTCTATGCTGCAGCATTAGATTTATTTTTTCAATTCTATTATTT
>JANNVS010000419.1:0-2183 GCA_031414515.1 Sphingobacteriales bacterium
GTTGATTGGTCCCAATAATGCTGGTGTATTGATAAATGATAGAGTGTTAAGAAATTTATAAGGCTAAAAGATTGAATTGGTGCAATTTCATAATTAAGATTTAAAGGTTTCAAAGTGGCGTTTTTTATTCCATGCTCAGCATCTCCAATCATAGCGTCTTTTCTAAAATTGGTAGCCAAAGCATCTGCAATTGAGTAAACGTTAATCCATATTAAATGGTCTTGCATTTCAAGATTTCGATTGTCATAAAATCTTGGATAATAAGCCTTTATAAATTCATAGGGTGTGCCTATTGTTATTAACTTTTCGATTAGCTTTTTTGAGTTATTTGAAGGGATGTTGCCTATTGGAAAAAGCAAATCTAAAGCTAAAATACTTCCGAAACTGTATGCATGGATGTGAATTTTTGTGTCTTTTTCTGTTTCTGCTATGTATTCGACCAACAAATCGAGGTTTCCAAGTATTATTTGACTTTGTTCGCCATATTCGATATAATTGTCTACACAAGCAAATTCTGTGGCTAAAGTTGTTACAAAAGTTCTTGATTCTGGCACTATCAGTAACAATAATGTTGTGACTGGAACAATAAACATAATGCTAAAATTACTAATATAATTTAAAACAATCCCAAAATTTGTTTTATCAAAAACAGTTTCTGTTGTTGTTTTTGTAGCTAATAAATTGGTTACAAATTCTTTAACAAACACAAATGTTGAAGGTATTAAAAACAATATTGCTAGAGAAATAATAAAAAAGATGGTAAAAACATAAAATGTTTGACCAGTACGGTTGTAACTGTCATTTGCGAAAAGTCGTCTGATTAACATCGGAAATTTCTTGACTACGAGAATAAATAGAAAAAAATTCTTGAATAGTATGTTGTAACCATTAAACTTCTGAATCAATAAGTTACGATAATTAAATTCATAAAACTTATAGACAATTTTTTCTTTGCCTTCTTTTTTTTTCGATAATACTTACAACTGTACTGAGTTTGTCTTCAGAATAATTTATTTTTTCACTTTTAACTTCATAAGTTGTACCCGTAGTTGTATAACTTAATTCGTTTTTGAATCGAGTTGCATACTTTTCTACAGTTTCTTGAACAAAAGATTGCCCAAGACCAGCGATGTAAATCCCTGTTTTATACATGACTAACTATTTTAAAATTTCAAAAATGATTTATTTACCCACTTTTCTTCCATGCTAATTTTGCACCATTCTTTGTTTTCTTCAATAATAAAAAGTTCTTCTTCTTTTAAAAAACTACCTATTTTTGGAAAATTTGTTCCTGGACCGCTTCGAACATTTAAAGTGTCTGCATTAACAACAGCTCGTTTTACATCGACTACAAACTTTTCGTTAACCCAATGTTCCATACTGTTTGATATTTTCGACCAACCATTTTCAGATTTGTAAACTCGCAACACAGCGCCTAGTGTTGCTGGTTTTCTATCTTTAACAATTGCGCTTGTAACATCCGATTTAGACCTCACATTAAGGGTTGCGCTCTTGACACAAACATATTTTAAAACCGCAGAAACATCGGTTTTTATTGAATTTTGTGGTAGTTTTGCTCTAACCAACGGTAGAAAATTTGCTTCGCAATCGGCTACTTTATTTCCTCCAAAAAAGTTAGTTCCTGGACAAGATTTGTTGTTTTTTGTTCCGTTATTTCGTGCTCCAGAATTCAAATCAAACCAATGGTGGTAAACAATCGAGTTGCTGTTTACGCCAATATTAAAACGTGAACACAATGCGGCTGTTACTGCAACAATAGCATCGCTTTGTTGAGATGTCATTTGGTCTTTACCCAAATCGAAATCGCCTAGATTTTCTATACAAATGCAGTTTGCATTTTGTCCTGTGATACAAGCTGGAGAATTCTCCATACTTCTACCCGTAAGAATGCTTCCATCGGGAAAAATAGTGAAATGCTGACCAATATCTGCCCAACCATTGTGTGTTACATGGTGCCTTTTCATGGCTTGTTGTCTTTCAAAATGGTTGCTTCCAGTAAAAAGGGCATAGCTTGGCACAAAAGTGTGGTGCTGCTGAATTCTTAAAATTGTTCTTGCTACTTTTATATTTTTTATCCATTGCTCGAACTCGGCGACAGACATTTTCGTAAATCCTAGTTTTGTTTGCATCTTTAAAGTTTTAAGATTAAAACAATTAAATTA
>JANNVS010000420.1:0-8332 GCA_031414515.1 Sphingobacteriales bacterium
AAAACGAGGTGTTTTGCTGCGACCGCTTGGAAATACAGTTTATATTTTACCACCTTATATTATCACCAAAAAACAATTGCAAAGAGTGTATGAAGTAATTGATGAAGTGTTGGAAATGCTTTAGTATTATAAAACCTTAACAAACATTTACACTTTATCATTGTTATACTTTTTCTTATCTTCTTATCTTCTTATTTTTGAGCATGAATTCTTGCAGAATCTTTATTTTCTATCTTCTTATAATATCATGCTTTCAATCAAAAGCACAGATTTCAAAATCTGTGGATGAAATGGAAATTGTGTATAAGGAATGCCTTCATACAAAGCCCGATTCCAATGCTTGTTTCAAAAAATTCTGGCAACAAATGGACAGTATGCAAAGTTTATTAACAGAGAAAATAAAGGAACAGACGTTTGCAGATGAAAAGGCTGCATTTATTCAGGATGAATATAGTTGGGCAAAAAAGAAAGGAGATTTATTTAAAAAATTAGATGCCACTTTTGTTTATAATTTGCAAGAAGGTATATGGAAAAAAGATATGATACGCATCAGCTATCAGCAAAAAGCAGAATTTATTTTGAAGAGAATAAGAGTCTTACTAAAACGATTAGTTGAGTAAAATACCAAACTATTTCTAATTATTTTCTTATTTTTTCTTTGTTCATTAGACCTACTGTGGGCTTGATGCCGCTTAAAATAGAGTGCCATGTATAACTGAAAATAAACCGGTTAGGGCTTCTTTTATAATTAATTTGAGCTACGCGCATATCTCTGTTTTTTCTCGGGTTTTGTTTCTTAATAATAAACGCTCTTGCAAAAAAAGACATAATCCTTAGTGGAAATCTTTGTTTTTTGTCCTCCATAACCAGAGCAATTTTTAGATGATGATAACCAATAGCAATAGTGCCCAAAGCACCATCGTCATCTGCATGAAAAGAAAGCCTCACCGAATCAATCATTCCGTCTTTTATTAAAAGATGTGCATTCGGTACTAAGATTTTATTAATGGTTTCTAAAGGCATTTTACCTAATCTTGCCGAACAATCAAAAACCATCTTATTTGTATTTAATGGAAAACTATAATATGCCTGCATTTTTCCTGTGTTCATAAATAGGCAGTTTGCGTGTAAAGTCAACCTGTTTTTTGAAAAGAATGCCGCATCACTTGTAAATCCTTTAATGGTTCCGTTTATATAGTTAAAAGTGACAATACCTGGCTTTGTTGCACCCTTTGCCACTTCTTCATATACAATATTTGCATTGTTGAGTTGTATTACTTCGATATTTGTTAGTATAGGAATGGTCTTTAACAACTGCTGTACGGATTTGGCTCTTTTAATTACAGACGGATCGTTTTTATCACGATAAGCAGTCAGGTTGAAATTCCGTACTTCCAATTTCTCCGCTATGAGGCAGTTGTTTTCTACCAATGATTTTATATCTGTTTGCCGGAAAGTAGCCTGCAAAACAGATATAATTATCCTGTCTGTCTGATGACCAGCTTTTTGTGCGTATTGCTGCTTATTGTAATTTGGAATAAGCTGTAAAGAATCCACAAGCAAAGTAGAATCTGTGTAAGAAGCTATAATCTTATTAATATGCAATGTAGAAAGGTTACGTGCTGTTTTATATGAAAATTTATTAATGATAAGTTGAAAGGTATCTGCTAAAAACCACCGCTTTTGTTGTGCTACCTTTTTGTTAACCTGAAAGTTTGAAATATTAAGTTCATTTTCTTTTGTACTTATGGTAGGATGCGCATCATTTAAGTTATTATAAATATTAAGATTGGCATTGCATATTTTAATACTACCAACACATAAACTACGAACATACTTATTCATCATGGAAAAAATGGAAATATTCTCAGTAGTATCCGTACTGCTTTTTTTATGGCTAGTACTTCTAAAAATAATAAAAGATGGTTTTATCATTTCCATTTTATCTACTATCAGTTCTTTATGAATCAGCAACGACCACAGGTGCAAGTCAAGAAAGTTAATTTTTTTTGAAGAAAGAGCATATTTTACAGCCAGCGGATTAATCTTTTTGACTGGTGTTAATTTAAACCCTGATAAACATAAGGACTGGTTAAAGATATTTATGCTTAGTTTATCCATATGTAATAGATATTCTCCTTTAGATTGTTTTGATACCTGTATTTGCAAATCATTTCTTATTTTATTGTTTAAATAAAGAGGAATACTTGCGCAAACAACTACAATGAGTAGAGCAATACTTAAAAAAGTATAGGATAAGATATGTAGAAATCTTTTAAAGAACATTTGCTGCATTGTAACATGCTAAATATATACTGTATCCTACTATATAGTCTTATACAATTTTCTTGAAAGTTTACATAAGTAATGGTTATAAAAGTTTATCGTTTAAGAACACGAACAAAAAAATAAGCATTGGTTTGAAGGTTCAAAACCCGTACAAAGAAAAATCCAGGTTGAATATCTTGACAGTTGACTACTATTTTCTCTTTTGCTTCTTTTTGTTCAAAAATTTTTTGACCTGAATTGTCCAGAATTCTTATGTGATAAATATCAAGCGTGAGAAACTCTAATGTAAAATCGTAGTTTACAGGATTCGGATATAATTTAATTTCCTTAGTTAAATTATCATCATCCAACCGTTTAGCACTACTTTCAAATGTATTGTAATTATAAGCATGAGGCGGAACCTGAGGAAATATATTTATGCTAAAAGCAAAGAAAAGTGTATAGAGTATAATAATCTTTTTCATATAAATAAGTTTACTGTAAAGTTGCTTGCTTTTCCAGTATGATACCTATCGATTTATCAGGATTATGTTATAAAATTCTCATGTGAATATGTGTAATACTAATTCCAGTTACTTCGCAACAATTGTCCAAATATTTTTTTCTTTCCTAAATCTTCATGAAAAGCAACAACACCATTATTGGTATAAGCTTCATTTCCATTTATAAATACGTGTTGCACTACTTTTCCGCTACGTTTTATCAAACGATAAGAACCTTCAAAATGTGGATGATAATCTTCAATCGGCTCTGTATTCAAATCGCTTTCAAGTCGCTTGGGATCAATTATAATTAAATCAGCACGTTTGCCAACGGAAATATCACCTGCATCAATTCCCAGAAAATCAGCAGGTTCTTTGGTAATTCTATGTATAGCAATTTCAATTGGCATCATATCAGGATGTCGTACTGCTTGTTTTAACAATTGCAAACCACCATCGTGAAATGCCATGTTTAAATTATGCGCACCTGAATCATTGAAACCTGGAAAACAATGTTTGCTTGTCAGT
This sequence comes from Sphingobacteriales bacterium, assembly GCA_031414515.1. Lineage (GTDB taxonomy): Bacteria > Bacteroidota > Bacteroidia > Chitinophagales > JADIYW01 > JADJSS01. The sequence goes on from JANNVS010000420.1 coordinate 3,300, forward strand.
AATTCCATGCGTACACTTTCACGGTGATTGGATGTTTCGCATTTCCAGCGAATGTTGGTATCATATTCCGCTAATAAATTCATAAAATGTTCTACCGGTTCTTTTCCTGCATCAATTGCTATCTGCTCAAAATTTTTTCCTAGATGTGTTGCATCGGGTGATTTTACAATCCACATTTCTTTTAATGCTTTAGGAAAAACAGAGGCAGCTTTATCATTCCATTCTTTCACAAATTGTTTTCTGAAATCAGGATTGGCAAACATAGCACTTCTTCCAGCTTTATCAGTAGATATGGCTTTTATCATCGATGGAAATTCTTCAAATAAAGGTGAGACAGGTCCATCTCCATAATTTAAAAATGGAACAGATAAAGTCTGAAATTTCATCTTGGTTCGTAAAATGGTATTGCCTAAAAAACCTAATAATTTCAATAAATGATAAATTTTCTCGTTGGATTTTAAATCTAAAGCAGCGACAATAGTTGTTTTTAAACTCTTCTTAAAAAATCCACCTTGACTTAAACGTGTAATCGTGCCAAATGATGTTTTATCTAATGCATTTGGTGTGATTTGCAAAACACGATTGTGTTTTCGTAATACATTTGCTAATCGTTTATATTCTGATTTTGCGGCTAATTGTGAAGGAACTGAATATCCAGTAAATTTTGGTTCATAAACTCCAGCCCAACGATGAAAAGGAAGCATATCAATAGACACACCCAGATATCCAGCTTGTATTGCTTCTTCAACTATTGCTTCCATTTTTTTTAATTCTTCTTCGGTTGCTTTTCTCTCAGAAAAACTTCTGTCCAAGCCCATCACATGCATGCGTATATTAGAATGACCCAAAAAAGTAGCAATATTTGGTCCTACAGGAACGGTATCCAAATGTTCATAGTATTCACGTACATTTTTCCATTTTATATTTCCAAGTATCCAATGGCTTAAAACTTTTGCTGGTATATTTTCGACACGAGAAAATAAGTCAACAATTTCTTTGTCCTTTCCCAATGCAGCAGAAAGTGAGCAATTACCAATAATAACTGTCGTTACGCCATGACGTACTGATTCTTCTAAAGCTGGCATTACTTCTAATTCTGCATCATAGTGTGCATGTATATCTAATAAACCAGGCATTACCCAATTTCCAGTCGCATCAATTTCATTTGCACCTTCAATATTTGGTGCTTTGTCTAAAACAGCATCAATTTTAGTGTTTTTTATAATGATATCTTTTTGAACTCCTTGATTTCCTAAGCCGTCAAAATAAGTTCCGTTTCGAATAATAGTGGTTTGCATTATAGATTTTATTTTCAATAAAGTTAATTATTTTTTAGATTACATCAGAATGATTTTTATCAGATTTACATATAGATTTTATTTTTTGAAAATTTAATTAGAACAATAAGTTCTATTATTTGTATTTCTTAATTGATTTTATAACTTTGAACCAAGAAAATAAACATGGCATATTCAGTAAAAGTAATATTAGACGGTAACGAACACGAAATAACCGTAAACGAAGGCGATACGATTTTGGAAGCAGCAATAAATGCTAATTTAGATCCGCCATATGCATGCCGTGTGGCAGCTTGTTGCAGTTGTAAAGCAAAACTATTAGAAGGTAAAGTAGAAATGGACGATGATGAACCATTAACTGAAGAAGAAATTGAAGAAGGTTTCATTTTAACTTGTCAATCACATCCCAAAACAGAACGTTGTGTGATTAGCTATGATGAAGGATAAAAAGACTCAAACTATTTGTAATTAATAATTGAATGCGACGTTTCCTAATTTGTATAATAATTTCATTTTTATTTTTTTCCTGTAGAAAAAATGAAGAATTTGTTTCCAATGATGCTATAATAAATTGGACTGGAAATTATGAAATTGATGGATGTGGTTTTTTTGTAACAGTTGATGGACACCTATTCAAACCCGACAATGAGAATGATATATCAGCTGAATTTAAAGGGTCAAATATTAATGTGATAATTTGTTATAAAGAAACTAAAGATCAAGTGTCTGATGGTTGTTATACAGCTGAACCTACATTCACAGACAGAATACATTTAAAATCTATTAAAAATAGATAAGTTATTTTAAGAGTAGTATTTCACCAATCATAAGTATTTCTAAATTCCCATTAATTTCTTTCTTATGATTTAATTCGTTTAGGATTTTAATAGGTTCTGAAGCAGGTTCATCACTTAAATCAAATGTACCGTAATGCATCGGAATAAATGTTTTTCCATTTAATTCATGAAACCCTTGAACTGCTTCATGAGGCGAAGTATGTGCCCATTCCATTACAAATTTTGGTTTGTATGCACCAACAGGCATTAAACAAATATCAAAATATGGGAAGTAATTATTGATTTCTTTAAAGTGGTGCGAATAGCCTGTGTCGCCTGCAAAATAAATAGTTTTGATATTTGTTTTAATAGCAAAACTGCCCCAAAGTGTAGTGTTGTAATCCGTAATAAGACGTCTGTTCCAATGCTTTGCAGGTAAGAAAATGATGTCTAATTTTTCAACATTGAATTGTTGCCACCAAGCAGCCTCTTGTATTTTTTTAAATCCAATTTTTTTCATCATCTTTTTAAAACCAAGTGGACACAATATTTCTATTTCAGGATTTTGCTTTACTAAATTTTTTAGAGTTGGAATATCGAGATGGTCGCGGTGTCCATGCGAAAGTAAAATGTAATCTATGTTTTTAAAATGATTTATAGCACATGGCAAACCATTTTTCCGTTTTAATAAAGGAGTTAGGTTATAAAAAATTGGATCTGTTAATATTTTTATACCATTTAATTGAATAAAAAAGGATGAATGACCTAGCCATGTTATTTTATCTTCTTGTGTATTTAAAAATTCAGTATTGAAATTAATTTCAGGTTTAAATGTATCAATTTTCTTTTCCTTTCGTTGTGGATTTATAGTTGTTATCCATTTAAATAAATTTTCAAATGGAAGTTTATCTTTTTTATTCTCAAAAACAAATTCATTATCAATACATAAATTTCCTTTTACATCATCTCGTATAAATCTTAATTCAGAATTGTATTTAATTTCTTTTTTCATTCTTATTTTATAAAAAAACCTGTTAGAATAACTAACAGGTTTTTTTATTTATTGTTTTAAATTTTATTTAGCAGGAGAGAAGTCTACACGTCTATTTACTAAATGTTTATTTTCAGAATCTGCATCTTTTACTAAAGGATCAGATTTACCCATTGGTAATTTCACAAATCTATCAGCAGCTACTCCAAAATGTTCTGTTATATATTTTATCGCAGCATTTACGCGACTTTCAGATAATTTTTGATTGTAGTCTGATGAACCTCTGATGTCTGTATTGCCTTTAATATTAACTTTCAAATCTGCATTCGTTGTCATTATTAAACCAACTTTATTTAATTCTGCAGCAGCAGCTGGCGTAATAGTTGATTTATCTAAATTAAAATAGACAGATGGTAATTTCCAAACATTTTCCTCTAAGCTCTGAATTTTCTTATTAATAGCTTCGTCATTGTAAGGTACTACTTTTCTTGCCTCAATAGCTTCTGCAGTTTCGGCTGGCAATACATTTTTACAATCAACTATAGTAAATGCTGGAGAAGAAAACGGTTCTGGATCTTTACTGTCAGGGCAACCGTCTTTGTCACTATCTAAAGTTACACCATGAGAATCCACAGCATATCCTTCCATCGTAGTTGGTTCTTTGTCTACAAGATCTAAAACACCATCACCATCAGTATCTTTTAATACAGGTGGCTTAGGTTGATTTGCCATAATAAATGCAATTGGATTTACCCATTCAATGTGTTCTTTCTGAGAGCCAATGCGACCAAATTTATATGAGAAATTTACATTAATGTAAGCGTATGCATCTCTATTTATTTTCGATAAAGAATTCACTGTTTTTCCACCTGCGTCAACTCTAGATTGAAACTGAAGAGCATCTAATTTATCTGAGTTTGTAAATGTAAATGTACCTTCTAATCCCATATCAAAAGCTTTTGATAATTTGAATTTCATTCCCATGCTTAAAGGGAAAACCACTTCAGTGAATTTATTAGTAAATCCTCTTAAGTAATTATTATTTGCAATTGGTTTATCGTCACTTACATTATAAATTTGAGAAGAAGTACGAATTAAACCGACTCCTATTTTTGTGTAGAATGCAAATTTTCTTGATTTAATTGGTTTTCCTGAAATTTGTGATTTTATAAACTTATTATATGCAGTACCCATACCTAACCAGTCAATATAGAAATTAACTGCTGCCTGATGGAAAATACTAGTTTTAAAATATACTGGACCATCTGCTTCTGTTCTTTCAGGAAACAATTGTTTCCAATATTGTCTTTCTTCAGCAAAACCACCTCGTTCTACTGTTCTTCCAGATATCTTTCCAAGTGTATAATCTACATTTAATCCAAATGCACTATTAAACATTTTTGTTAATCCTAATCCAGCGCCCCACTGTAGCTCGCTTGGTTTTTTAGTCTGACGTACCCAGTCATAACTTCTTATATCCGTAAATGGAGTTGTAGTACCAAAATGAATGGATATACTCCAATCTTTAAGGTATTTTTTTGGATCAACATTGTTGTATTTTTTAGCAGTTTTGGGATCCATCTCTGCATTAGCTGGATTTGTAGCTACATCAACGTTTGTATTTTTTTTGATTTTCTGTGCAAATGTTGAAGTTGATAATACTACAAACATCGCAAACAATAATAAATAATTCAATTTGGTTCTCATTTGGTTTATTTTGTGATAAAAATAGTGAAAGTTTGTTAATTATCAAAAAAGTATTTAAGATTTAATGATTTATTCAAGATAATCTAAATCTTTTCCAAATGTCTCTTTTAAAGTAATTAAGGATATAAATGCCAAAACGAATACAATTAATCCTACATATAGGTTTGAATTAATATAAGATTGACCTCCATTTTTGAATCCATCAGCTACAATATTAATCAATGGAACAGCACCTCTTACAAAATTTGGAATAGAAGTGGT
>JANNVS010000421.1:0-1717 GCA_031414515.1 Sphingobacteriales bacterium
TAACCTAAAAGTGTTATTAACATTTACCATTACGTGATAAAAATCATCTCCTTTTTTTGAAACTTAATACTATATTTGCGTGTTGTAAAAATGATGATACTTTCAGGAAGTCAAATATTGGTTTTTTTACCTGTCGCACTTATGTTCATTGTAGCTATTGGGTTTGTAGGATTAGTCATGGGTGTTACTCATTGGATGGGTCCAAAACATAAATCAAAAATAAAATCAGAAACCTTTGAATGTGGAATCGATGTACAAGGAAACGCACGTACTCCATTTTCCATCAAATACTTTTTAGTCGCCATTCTTTTTGTTTTGTTTGACGTTGAAGTAATATTCATGTATCCTTGGGCTGTAAACTTTAAACAATTAGGATTGTTAGGAATTATAGAAATGTTCACCTTTATTACTGTCTTTTTAGTAGGGTTTTTCTATATTATTAAGAAAGGAGCCTTAAAATGGGAATAATGATAAAGTTTGCAGTTTGCAAAATTTGAATTTGCAAATTGTGGTTGTTATTATATTATAAGTTTTGCAAACTAATTAATTGCAAATTGTAAACTAAGGAAATGAGCGCAACAACTATAGATATCAATCCAATACATCAGCCGGAAGGCTTAGAAGGACAAGGTTTTTTTGCTACCTCTTTAGATAAAGTAGTTGGATTAGCACGCGCCAATTCACTTTGGCCATTGCCATTTGCCACTTCTTGCTGCGGTATTGAATTTATGGCTACAATGGCTTCTCATTTCGATTTAGCAAGATTTGGTTCAGAAAGATTAAGCTTTTCACCACGTCAGGCAGACCTATTAATGGTAATGGGCACAATCTCAAAAAAAATGGGACCAATTCTACGTCAAGTATACGAACAAATGGCAGAGCCGAAATGGGTTTTATCCATGGGTGCATGTGCAAGTAGTGGTGGAATCTTTGATACCTACAGTGTTTTGCAAGGTATAGATAGAATTATTCCTGTAGATGTATATATTCCAGGTTGTCCGCCAAGACCTGAGCAGGTTTTGGATGGAATATTACAAATCCAGAAGCTAGCGCAAACAGAAGAGAGAAGAAGAAGAGAATCTCCAGAATACAAAGCATTATTAGCACAATACGGAATTGAATAATATAAATAAAAGTCGCTTTTGTTGGTCTCCAACCAACAAAACAAATAGAAAAGATGAGTGAATTGTTAGAAATAGTAAAAAATAAACTGCAACAAAAATTTGGTGATGCTGTATTGGCGTCCGAAATGCATTATGATTTTCCTGTTTTTATTTTGAAAAAAGAAATAACTCATGATGCACTGAAATTTTTGAAAGAAGATAAAGATGTAAACTTTCATTTTTTGACAACGATGTGCGGATTACATCATCCTGAACATTCTTCCGACAAAGAATTCGGCTTAATGTATCAGTTGCATAATATGCCGAAGAATTATCGCATACGCATAAAAACATTTATGTCAAGAGAAGACTTAGATATGCCGACTGTTACTGATATATGGAAAACAGCAGGATGGATGGAACGTCAGGAATTTGATTTTTTTGGATTTAATTTTGTTGGGCATCCGAATTTGAAACGTATTTTGAATATGGATGAAATGAATTATTTTCCTATGCGTAAAGAATATCCATTGGAGGATATGCAAAGAGATGACAAAAGCGACAAAATGTTTGGAAGATAGTAAATACATTAATGAGAGCCACAAACGCAATAT
>JANNVS010000422.1:0-10211 GCA_031414515.1 Sphingobacteriales bacterium
TTCATGGATTTGGGCAACTCCATTGAAATATAATATGAATAATGCAGCACAGGATAATAAAGCTTGGACAACAAGTGTAAATAAAGGATATAATTTTGCTGAAAATTCATACTTATATATGGGTTGTTTAGATTTTTCAGCATTAACGAATGATCCATTAATCTCTTTTAACTTTATTTCTGTGATGCAAACACAATCAGATTCAGCATTTGCAGAATACTCTACAGATGGATTAAATTGGAATCGTTTAGGTTGTTATAATTGCGGTTTAAACTGGTATAATGGTTTCTTGGGAAAGCCATATTGGGATAGAATTATTTTTCCTTGGCAAGTCGCTCACATTAAAGTTCCATTATCTGCTTTACAAGATTCAAGTAATTTTATATATCGTATTCATCTTTTAACGGATGATTTTGTAATATCTGAAGGATTAGGAATTGATGACATACATATCTTAAAAGATTATCAAGAAATAGCAACAACTGATTCTACTTATGTTTCTAGCACATCTACAGGAAATGGTTGGGTGCAATTTTTTAAGAATGGAAAATTAATTGCTGAATTATATGATGATAATAAAAATCTTGGAAATATTATATTAGGTTATGAAGCAAATGCATCTAAACTAAAAATTTTCAATAATAAAAATATATTTCCTCGTAATTGGGTATTTAAATCACAAAGTGCACTACTTGGAAATTATAAAGTACGATTATATGTTTTAAATGCTGAATATACCGAATATGCTATAAACGAAGATTCAATAAATAGAATGGGTGATATCGGCTTATTGCGTTATGTTGGCTTAAATACAAATTTAGATATTATAGATAATCATGTGAATTCATTTTATAAATATTATACTCCAACAAATATTCAGTTTTATCCATATCAAAATGGATATTTTGTAGAGTTTGAAACCGATACATTAGGCGAATTTTACTTGCTAAGTACCAAGCAAGATGCTGATGCATTTCAAAACATAAATCTATTAGATTTTTCTGCACAGAAGATTAATGATGATGTTTATTTAGAATGGAAAACAACGAGAGAAGTAAACAGCAAAGAATTTGTAATACAATATTCTTTTGATGCAACAACATTTATTGATATAGATACTGTACCTGCTGGTGGATTTTCGACTACTCTAACTTTATATAATTTTATACATCAGCTAAATGCAATAACTGGCGTTTATTACTATCGAATCAAAATGATTGATAATACTAATAAGTTTACTTTTAGTTTGATTGATTCTGTTTATTTTGCTCCAAATGTTGGTGTAAAACAGAATTTAATTATTGCAAACTCTTATTTTTCTGAGAATGATATAGTCATTGAATTTAAAAATAAATTACAACTTGCTTCATCTATTAATATCTACAATTCAATAGCACAAGTACAGTTTTCAAAAAAGATATTATTGTCAAATGGGATTAATCCATTAGGAATTACTGATTTCTCAAGTTGGAGTAATGGCGCATATTATTTACAAGTACAAGTTGGCGAACAAAGCTATTATTCGAAATTGATAAAAAATAATTAAATGAAGTTTTCTAGAAATTATAAATTTTAGATTCCCTTTTTTAAGCCACCTTTAATATTAATTATGTAAAATCCTTTCACACAAATTTTGTGTAATAAGCAGATAATTATTTAAAAAATATTTAATTTTTTCATTTAAATAGAATTATAATTTTAAGATGATAGAAGATGTAGATTATATTATAGTAGGGCAAGGAATTGCAGGTAGCATGGTGGCGCATTTCTTGTTAAAACAAAAAAAAAAGATTCTAGTTATTGATAGTTTTAATCCTAATTCTGCTTCTAATATTGCTGCTGGCGTAGTGAATCCAATTACCGGAAGAAAGATGGTAAAGACATGGATGATTGATGAATTATTACCATTTGCAAAAACAACATATAGAGAGTTAGAAAAGAGCTTTAATACTTCCTTCTTTTATGAACAAGAAATTTATAAACTCTTTTCATCTGATGACGACATTGATATTTGGAATAAAAAGAAGTCACAGATTGAATATAGAGATTATTTAGGTGAAATTATAAGTTTAGCAAATAGCAATATTACAGCACCATTTGGTGCAGGAATTATTAACCAATGTATTTGGTTAGATGTTCCAAAATTTATAAAAATTTATAAAAGGTTTTTAGTAGAAAATAACCTTATATTTCATGAAGAATTTGACTGTACTCAATTGAAAATTTCAAATTTCATTCAATATAAAAATATCCAAGCCAATAAGATAATATTTTGTGAAGGATATAAAGCTTATTTAAATCCTTTTTTTAGTTTTATTCCATTTTCATTAGCAAAAGGTGAGCATTTTATTATTCATTCCGAAAATCTTCAAACAGAAAAATTGATTAATAAGAATATTTTTATCATTCCTAAGGGAAATAACTTATATAACGTTGGAGCAACATTTATTTGGAATGATATTAATGAAACAGTTACAAAAAATGGAAAAAAAGAAATCATTGAAAAATTAAATAATATAATAAATACTGAATATAGTATTGTAGAGGAAAAAGCAGGAATAAGGCCAACTATTATAGACAGAAGACCAGTAATTGGTAGTCATGCAATTTACAAGAATGTATATATATTTAATGGTATGGGTACAAAAGGTGTTTCAATTGCACCCTATTTTGCAAATTATTTTGCAAATTATTTAGATCAAAAATTTAACATATTAGATGAAATTTCATTAAAACGTTTTGAGGTTTAAATGCAAATTATTTATTTTAGTATTTACTTTAAAATGAATCTTAATTTTAATATATCTTTATAGTATGAAATTTTCTAAATCTTGGCTAAAAGCGCTCCCATTATTATTTTTATTGACTTTAATGGCACTTTATAAATTTCGATATACTCTTCATCTTATTAAACCAACCATTACAAAATATGAAGCTATAGATTCTAGTTACTTGTTAAATAAAATTAAAAAAGAAATAGTTGCAAAAGGGTTAGTCATGGGTAGAGAATTTCATGGATTTGACGCAACTAGATATATAAGAGAACATTCTATGGATAGTGGAATGGATATGATAAATAATGATCAATTCTATATTATAAAATTATATGATGATGCGACTAAAATTGAAATATATATTGCTATACGAGATTTAACATTATTAACTAAAATTCCTTTTTCATTTTCCTTTAACACAGGTGAGAAAGTATTAGTAACTGCTTTTATTAAAAATAAAAGTGGCGTTAATGCTATGTATGGTGGAACGATACACAATAACAGAGGTAAATTAAAATTAACTGGTTATAGTAAATCTACCAATCTTGTAACTGGTGAACTTGAAGCAGACTTAGATGCTGTTATCGAAAATGGAATTTGTGATATCAGAGAATTTAAGTTTACAAATACTATTTTAATGCACAATAAAGTAGAGTAATTAGTTAAGTTGATATTGGAGTTTTAATAAATTACTGTACAGGCCATCTTCCACTTTACTCAAAGTTTGATGATTTCCTTGTTCTGCTATTTTCCCATGATTCATTACTAAGATTTTATCTACATTTCTAATTGTAGACAATCGATGTGCAATGATAATTGTGGTTCTTCCTTCCATTAAAGTATCTAAAGCACCTTGTACCAATTTTTCAGACTCTGCATCCAGTGCACTAGTTGCTTCATCTAATAATAAAATTGCAGGATCTTTTAATATTGCTCTTGCTATTGCAATTCGTTGTCGTTGTCCACCAGAAAGTTTAACGCCACGTTCACCTACCATAGTTTCTAAACCTTCTGGAAATCTTAAAATAAATTCAAAAGCATTTGCTTTTTTTGCAGCATCTATAACTTCGTTATCTGTGGCATCTAATTTACCATATAAAATATTTTCTTTAATAGTTCCTCCAAATAATAATACTTCTTGTGGAACAACAGCAATATTAGCTCTCAGCTCTTGCACATTCATTTTATATATGGACGTATTGTCAATTAGGATTTCTCCATTTTGTATATCGTAGAAACGTAATAATACTTGCATAATGGTAGACTTTCCAGCACCTGATGCTCCAACCAATGCTATTTTTTCTCCTTTTGAAACATCAAAGGAAATGCCTTTTAATACTTCAATTTCGTCGCGTGTTGGATAATTAAAATGTATATTTTTAAATTCAATTTTACCTTCGAATTTACGTGCATTAAATTGTTTTATTTGTGTTTCAGATGGGATGCTTAATATTTGTGTGATTCTATCTGATGCACCTAATGCAGTCAGAATTTTACTATATAATTCGCCTAATCCTGCAATAGAGCCGCCAATAAAAACAGTAAAAATAATAAATTGTAAAAGCTGCCCAACACCTAACTCATTTGATTCTAATAAATCGCTAGCTTTATATAATACTAATGTAATAACACCAAACATGACTAATATTATAAATGATATAAATGCGCCTCTATAAATTACATTACTTAGATAAACTCTTTTTATTATATTTACCTTTTCTAAGTATCGGTTGCTTTCAAATAATTCATTGGTATACGCTTTTACAATATTTATATTGTGAAGAGTTTCTTCAACAACAACATTAGAATTGGCAACAGCTTGTTGTGCCTCTGAGGATTTTCTTCTTATGAATTTCCCAAATATAACACCAAATATAACTACAATTGGAACAGTGGCTAAAATAAAAAGAGTTAAATTCTTAGATATAAAAAACAACACTAGGATGCCACCCATTAATGTTAAAAGTTGCCTGAAGAACTCAGCTAAATCTAATGATAAAGCATCTTGTAATTTGGTAACATCTGCTGTTATTCTGCTGGTTAATTCACCAATTCTATTTTTTTCATAAAAGGAGATTGGTAAGCTTATAATTTTATTATATAAGTCATACCTGATATTTGCTAAAACTCTTTCGTTTGTTTGTGCAAAAATATAAAGCCTAAAGAATGAAAAAATGCTTTGTAAAATCAATAAAACAACTATTATTTTTGTTAAATCCATTCTGTTTGTAATATTTATTAAATATGTACCATTGATGGACAATAAGTGAACTTCCTTATGTTGTGCTAAATCAACTAATAGCGGAAATAAATATGGAAATGACAGTGCCGTTATTGTAGAAAGTAATAGAAAGGCAGAACCTAAAAAAAATAAAAACTTATGAGGTTTTAAATATCTAGCAATTTTTAAACTACTATTAATAGTATCTTTAGTAATCTTCTTTGGTGAATTCTGATCTTCGATTGTCTTTTTAAAACTCATTTAGAATAAAATATTTTATACAAAAGTACCATTTATAATATAGAATTATGGATAAACATCATTTTATTGTTAATTTATGATTTTTTGAAATTATAGTTATATAAAATAATTCATATTCTTGTATATTATAATGCGTCCTTATAAATTATGAAAGAATATTGATGTATTTTTAAAGAAAATAAATTATGCAATTTGAAATAGGAGAAAAAGTGAGTTTAATAATTGGGAGACCAACTGACCTTGGTGTAAATGTGTATATAAATGAAAATCAAACGGATGGCTTGCTATATCATAATGAAATTTTTCAGCAATTAGAATTAGGTCAAATAATTGATGGTTATATAAAAAATATACGTGAAGATGGAAAGATAGATGTGAGTTTACAGCCTCAAGGATTTAAAAATGTTATCGAACAGAATATGTCTGTAATTTTGAATAAACTTAAAACTCAAAAAGGTTTTTTAAAATTAACTGATAAAAGTTTACCTGATGAAATTCAGCAAGTATTAAATATGAGTAAAAAGGCATATAAAAGTGCAGTCGGACAACTATATAAAAAAGAAATGATAGATCTTAAAGAAGATGGAATTTATTTAATAAAATGAATTTTATTATTTAATTCTGTTTTCTAGGCAAGCTATTTCCATTGTTTCTATTATTTCCTGATTTTCTAAATGGTTTCTTAAACTTCTTTTTTTGTTGAGGTTCATAAGCTGGCGTAAGTCCAAAGCCTTCAGGCACTATTGCTTTTGGAATTAAATGACCCAACAAATCTTCAATAACCATTAATTTGTATTGTTCTTCTACACTCACTAATGTAATAGCCGTTCCATCTGTTTCGGCCCTCGCTGTTCTTCCAATTCTATGTACATAATCTTCACCATCATTTGGAACGTCAAAATTTATCACCAAATCTATATCTTCTATATCAATACCTCGAGATAATACATCGGTAGCAACTATGGTATGTGTTCTTCCGCTTCTGAAATTTAACATTACATTTTCTCTTTCAGATTGTTCAAGATCAGAATGTATTTCTTCATTTTTTATTCCACTACGATTTAATTCTCTGCTTAGCTTTTTTACATTTTCTTTTCTCGAACAAAAAATAACTATCTTATTATATAATACATCTTTTAGTATCGATTTAATTATTGGTATTTTTTGCGGTTCGTAAATGATAAATGCTTTTTGTATGATTTTTTCCGGTGGTTTAGAAATTGAAATATTAATTTGTTCTGGATTTTTTAAAATAGTTAAACCCATTTGTCGCATCTTAGGCGGCATGGTAGCAGAAAATAATAAGGTTTGTCTTTCCGTAGGTAAGTAGGTAATAATTTTCATGATATCATCATAAAAACCCATGTCTAGCATCCGATCTGCTTCATCCAAAATTAGATGTTTTAACCCTTTTATTTTAACGTAACCAGATGCTAAATGACTTATCATCCTTCCTGGTGTACAAATGACTACATCAACACCATTCGATAATGCTTTTTTTTCACTTTCAAAAGAAGAGCCATCGCCACCTCCATATACGGCAATAGAACTGATTGGAGTGAAATATGAAAAAGCTTCCAAATTTTGTGCAATTTGTACTGCCAATTCACGAGTAGGAACAATCACCAAAGCATTCACTTCATCTTCGTGTTTATCCTGTGTAATTAATTCATTTAAAATTGGTAAAAGGAAAGCTGCTGTTTTTCCTGTTCCTGTTTGTGCAGAGGCAATCAAATCTTTGCCTGCGCGTATTATAGGAATCACCTGTTCCTGAACAGACGTTGCTTGTTTATAGTTCATGGCGGCAATTCCTTCCAGCAATCGTTCATCAAAGCCAAATTCGTTAAAGTTCAATTTCTAAAAATATTTTAAGTTATTATTCTGTATAAAGATATGATTTTTAAGACGCAATCTCATTTCTTCATAAAATATCTATTTTCGTCTTGGCCTCAATTTATTAATCTTGGATTCGCTTTTGGGTTCTAGATTATTAAAAGACCGTTGTTGTGATTGCTGAAATAACTGATTTTTATTCTGAAATATTTGTTTTGAAGAATCATTGGTGATTTCTATATTCTTTCTGACAAATAATTCTGGTTTAGGTTTATCAAATGGGTTTCTGCCTCCACCTTTTGGGATTAACTCATTCTTTTCATCAAATAATTTATGCGATAAAAATAATTCACGTCTGGCAGAACGTGCTATTAATCCTTGTGTTGGATTATACACACCTTCCAAACCATCAAACTCTACCGTTTGTATTTGTTCTAGTCTGTAAGCACTCAATGTTTGTGTTGAAGTAGAAAGATTAGTTTTGGATAAGTAATTAAAATATTTCTTTATTATATTTCGAACATAATTAAATGGTTCTTGTCCACGACAATAACCATATTTTACCACTGGGTCGTTATAAAACCTTGGATTTGATTTATATAACATAAAATATTCAACTGAGCCATCCCATTTGTCTTTTGGATAACCATTCTTTTCTGCAAGCCGAGCTGCATCTGATACGTGACCAATGCCTGCATTATAAGATGCTAATATAAATTTTATTCGTTGTGTGTAATCTGATATGTCCGACCATTTTTTTTCTAATTTCTTTAAATAATCTGTTCCACCTTTTACATTTCTTTCAGGAATATATACTTCGCTACTAAATACACCTAATTCTCGAGCGGTGCCTGGCATTAGTTGCATTAATCCTTGTGCGCCACACCAAGATCTTGCATTTGGATTAAATTTGGATTCCTGATAAACTACAGCGGCTACCAAACGCCAATCCCAATTTATTCTCTTTGCATTGCGCTGAATAATCTCATCATAATGTGAAATTATACCTTGTTGTAATTCGGCAATTTCGTCATATCCATATTGTATATTTTTTTCTTCATTAAAATATTTTAAATACAATACGTTGTACAGTTTATCTTTCCCAAAATTACTTATCCAATCATTTATATTTTCTAATAGATCTGGAGAATTATTTCGTATGACCCAATGTAAAGGTTGTTGATTTCCTATCGGAGTATTTACATCTAAATTTTCAAAATATGATTTATTTACTAATGCAATATCTTTATTCGCAATCGTATAATCAACTTCTCCATTTGCAACTGCCTCTATAATATCGTCTGTGCTTCTATCGTCTGGCAGAATACGAACATCCATATTTATACCATTAGAATCTGTTAATTCTTTCAAACGATCATAGTAAATGGAATTCTCAGAAACGTATACTATTTTGTTAGAAAGCTCATTGACGGATTGTAAAAGAGTATCTTTTTTTTGAATACTATCATTTGGATTTACACTAATTCCTGTTCTTCTCTGAACAATAACTTGACCAACATTTCTGTAAGGATTTGTCAAAGAGACTTGCTGTTTAATCGTATTATTTACAAACTGTCCGTTTGCAATTATATCACCCTTGCCTTCATTTAGTAAATTAAATTGATCATCTGAAGATTTTGCTAATACAATTTCTAATTTGACTCCTAATGATTTTGCATAATTTTGCATTAATTCATATTCAAAACCCAGACGCTGACCTTTATAAATAAAATAGCTTATAGAATTATATTCTATAATTATACGTAAAATTCCACGTTCTTTTATTTCGTCAATATCAATACTAACTGTAGGTTCAGTAATTGTGTTTTCTCGTTCTTGGTACTCTGTAAACCATTTTATAGCAAAAAATGAAAGTATAGTTAATACTGTTAGTAATATCCAATTTCGTTTGGTATTCATTTTTAGAAATGCAAATTTATTTTAGGTTGGCACATTAAAGAGATTAACTTTTATTTAAATAAAATAATATTTCCAATAGATTGTTTTTTTTGCATACTGTCTTTCACAGTAACAAAAGGAAATACTTTAAGCGTTACTTTCTTCATATTAGTTGTAAGTAAAGAGTTTTCATTTTGAATAGAACTTACTTTATTCTCAAATTCATAATTAGTGCTGTAAGTAACAGTTCCGAATAATTTTTCTACATCAAAAAGAGGTGAGCTTTCATTCTTTGTCGGTGACATTGAAACAGATTTGCCCATTATTGATTTGGAGTCCAATACTTCAAATCTTGTCAATTGATTGTCTTTAAATTCAAAATATTTAATTCTAGTAGTGTCCGTTGTTGCTGAATCATCTTCAAATAGTTTATTCATTGCTTCATTTAATGCTTTCATATGTTTAAAATTAAATGAAATACCAAAACTAAAATTTGTGGTGTCTTCAATTATTTTTACATTTGAAATGCCATCTGTGTTTAATAATTTACTTTTGGTTAATTCAAATGTAGAAGTTAGTTTCTCATCAGGTGATTTTTTTACATTTTTCCTTTGCTTGTCATTCTTTTTGCCATTAACATCAAGAGTACTTCCAATATCTTCGAACATTGACATCATAGGTTTAAACTGACTCATTTCAATAATAAAAGAAAATGAACCTGAGCCATCTTTTTTTAGAAACAGATTTTCTTGTAAATCAAAACAAGAACTACACATAATTAATGTGCAGAATAGAATTGAGATTTTTAGGATGTATTTTTTCAAAATTATTATTTTCAACAAATATCCGAATTGTTCAGACTAAATTCTATTTTTTAATTGTAATTTTTATTAATGAAATGCTTAAAATTATAGGCTATGGAAGAATCTAGTATAAAAACAAAATGGATTCCTGATATAATTGTTAATATACTGGTTTGGGAATTTACCAGACAAACATGATTTTATATAACAACCTCAATGTAGTTTATATATTATTGAAGAAATAACGCTGACGATATAGCTTACTTATTTGAAAACTAACAGATACGAAAAAAGTCCGAATAGAATTCGGACTTTTCTAATTTCTAATCACTAAATTATTTATTTAGTAGTTGTTTTCTTTGTTGTCGTCTTTGCTACCGGTTTTTTTGCAGTAGAAGTTGTTTTTGCTTTAACTGTTGC
>JANNVS010000423.1:0-9095 GCA_031414515.1 Sphingobacteriales bacterium
CAAGCCACTATTTTTTCTTCGCTTTCCCATCTGTCCCAAACTCCAGCTAATGCTGGACCTATTAATTTTCTGTCAATAGCGTGACAAGAGGTACAATTAGCTTTAAATAAAGCCATCCCAGCTTTTGCTTTCTCTACTCCTGCAACATCAGATGCAGCAACATCTGGAACAGCAACCCCAGCAAATGTAGTTGATGATAGAGATAGGAATAAAGTAATTACAAATAAAGTGAGGATTTTTCTGATTGGTTTACAACAATACATTATGCGTCTAATTTTTCTCGGTGGCAAATATAGTATTCAACTATTAAATACCATAAACTGTTGATAAATCTTTATTTAGAATGATTTTAAATAAATTGTATTTTGTTGATTATCAATTGTGATAAAAAAGAAGTTAAACAGTTTTAAAAAGAATTTAATGTACCCTTAACATTTCTTTAGAATTTTTGTGAGGAATATGGAACTTTTAAAAGAAATATTAAGTTCACAATCATTTTTTATTAATTTGGTATGGTTTTAGAGATATTAGAAATAATCTGAAATAATGAGCTGTTTTAAATAAAAAAAATGATGAAATTATACATGAAAAATTGCAGAAAACTATACCTGTTTCTATTCATTATTGGATTATTTTCTTGTCAAAGCATTAAGAAAAGCTTTGAAAGTCAAAATTATGACAGCGTAGTAATACAATTTAAAGAGAAAAAGAAAAAAGCAAGTGATGAAGAAATTGCAATGTTTGAAAAAGCATATAAATCTGCAATAGAAAGAGACAAAGAGCAAATCACCACTTTAAAATCATTGAATGATGGTAATCGATGGGAAGAAATATTTGATTTGTATACTAAAATAAATGCACGCCAAAATAGTATATTGCGATTATTACCAGTTTATTATTCCAATGGTAGTAAAGCCTATATAGAAACATTTGATTTAAGTTTGGCTTTAGAGGAATCTAGACAAAATTCAGCTCAGTTTTATTACGACAAAGGAATAAAACTATTAAACTCAGGTATAAAAAGTTCTATCCGTCAGTCAGTAGATTATTTTGCAGCTTCCAGAAAATTTTACATTAATTATAAAGATATAAATGAGTTAATTACAGAAGCAGAATCGAAAGGAAAAAATTATGTTTTATTAATAGTGGAAAAAAATCCTGCATTATTGGTGCCGACTTCATTTGAGCAAAGCATTTTAGAAAATGTAAAACTTATACAAAAAGACCAATGGGTAAATATTGATTATCGCAGAAAAGATGATATTGTTTATGACTATATAGTAAAACTAAAATTATATAGTATTCTGGTTTCTCCAGATGCTCTGAAAGAATATAATTTTACGGAAGAAAAAACGATAGAAGATGGATGGCAATATGTGTTGGATGGCAATGGAAATGTAAAAAAAGATTCATCAGGAAATGATATAAAAATAAAAAAATACTCCAAAATTATTTGTCAGATAAGAGAAACGCGTATGAACAAAACTGCACAAGTATTTGGTGACGCCACAATTTATGAAGCTCAAACAAATGATTATATAAAAAATCAAAAGTGTACTGGTAATGCAACATTCGATTATTCGTATTTTCAATTTAATGGAAATAAAAATGCTTTAAGTGATGCTACTTTAAAAAAATCAGGTAATCCACCAGCATTATTTCCAAATACTTTTGATTTGGTTGAACAATCTAAAACAGAATTAATTCGTTGTTACCAGGATTTTATTTCTATGAATTACAATGCATTTGCATTTGTTAAATAATGTTATGTAATCAAAATAAAGAAAATTGAATATAATACATAAATATTTTCCTGAATTATCTGATACTCAATTGAAACAGATGGAACAGTTATTGCCATTATACTCTGAGTGGAATGAGAAAATAAATGTGATTTCGAGAAAAGATTTAGAAAATTTTTATGAACGTCATGTATTGCATTCGTTGGCAATAGGAAAAATCATTCAATTTAAGAAAAATGAAAGAGTATTAGACATCGGCACTGGCGGTGGTTTTCCAGGAATACCATTGGCTATACTTTTTCCTGAAACAAAATTTATATTAACAGATTCTATCGCTAAAAAAATTACTGTAGTAAATGAGGTGATAAATTCGTTACAACTTAAAAATATCGTTACAAAAGTTGAACGTGCAGAAAATATAAAAGACGATTTTGATTATGTGGTAACGCGTGCAGTTGCAAAAATGAGTGATCTAATTTTCTGGAGTAAAAATAAACACCCAAAAAAAATCATTGCGCTAAAAGGTGGCGACTTAAAAGAGGAATTAGAAAATTTAAAAAAGAATATTCGCATTGTAGAAATAACTGATTTTTTTGATGAAACATTTTTTGAAACAAAGAAAATTGTTATTTGCAATTAACAATAAATATTAATTCTTTACAGCTTTTGCTTCCTCAAGCATATATAATTTTCCTTCTTCAATTGTGGTAATAGTGGCAAAATTTCCATTACCAGAAGTCGATAATTTTTTAAGCTTCGAATTTACATAATCAGTATTTTTTCCAAAACAGAAAATTGACAATGATATACTCTTTTCTAAACCAGATTTTATAGTTTGTTCCATTTTTTGATAGTCTTTTTCTCCAGATGTAAATACACCATCACTAGCCAACACAATTCTATTATTACCTTTTTTAATAAAATTTTTAGATGCAGTTTTATAACCAATAT
This sequence comes from Sphingobacteriales bacterium, assembly GCA_031414515.1. Lineage (GTDB taxonomy): Bacteria > Bacteroidota > Bacteroidia > Chitinophagales > JADIYW01 > JADJSS01. Next base: position 2,694 of record JANNVS010000423.1, read on the forward strand.
CTAATGCCATACCACCTTGTGAAGTACTACCAAAAGTCAATTCATCTATAATTTTATTAATCGAAACTTTATCAGACACCAAAGTAGATGGCAACACTTCCTGTACCGTTTTAGAAAAAGTAAGAATGGCAACTTTGTCTGTAATGCGTAATTCATTCACTAAATATTTCATTGATTCTTTTAGAAGCGGCATTTTTTCAGGCATGTTCATAGAGGAAGAAATATCAATCAAAAAAACTAAATTATTGGTAGCATAGCCATCTAATATTGGTTTTATCAGTGCTACTTTTTTAATAGTATCATTCTTAATAATATTCGGTGCAATACTTTTAAGGCTAAAATTAAAAAAACATTCTTTCTTAACATGGACAAATCCATTTGGTTTATAATAATTTTTTGCTTCAATTTCGATAGAGTAATATCCTTCTGGCACATCTGCAGTTGTGGTTATATCGTATTGACCTAAAGAGTCCGTAATATCTGAAAATTCAAATCCTTTATAAAATTTAATTAATACATATGCATTGCTTATAGGATTTTTAGATTCAATATCTTTTATAGTGCCACTGATGTGCATTCCTTCCGAATAGGTAAATAGTGATAGAAAACAGAAAAAGGTGGTGTAGAATTGCTTCATATCAGATTGATTAAACAAATGTAAAGTTACAAATTCATATTTATATTTTTAAATCAAAAATTATGCTAATTTTAACTCAATGAAAAAATATTTATTTTTACTTTTCACATTCTACTTTGTTCATATCGGTTTCTCACAAGATTCATTAAAACGACAAAGTGTTTATAAATACCGTTTAGGATTAGATATTCCTATTGGATTGATTACATTAGGTACTGGTGCTACTGGTTTAATTTTACATAAAAAAAAACAACCACTAAGCTTTGAAGAATTAAGTAATTTAAAACCTACTGATGTAAAAAAATTTGATAGATATGCTATTTATCAGCACTCAAAAGCATCTGCAATCGCAAGTGACGTATTTCAATATACAGCAATGGTAAGTCCAGCTTTATTATTTATTGATAAAGATATCCGTAAGGACTGGAAAACAGTGATGCCTATTTGGATGGAAACATTTGCATTAACTTCTGCGTTGACTATGTTTACCAAAGAATTAGCTCAACGAAATCGGCCATATGTTTATTCTGATTTTGGCAATGGAAATAAATACAGCAAAGATGCAAAATCTTCGATGTGGTCTGGACACACTGCCATCACTGCAGCAAGTACATATTTCGTTGCTATGGTATATACTGATTATCATCCACATTCCAGATGGAATCCATTGATGTGGACTGGCGCAGCCATTCTTCCAATATTAACTGGTTTAACACGCGTAAAAGCAGGCAAACATTATTGGACTGATGTAATCGTTGGTTATGCTGTTGGTGCTTTTGTTGGTACAATGACACCATTTTTGCATAGAAGAGAATTCAGGAAAAAATAAAGATAAAGCATTTGGTATAGTAGAAAAGCTTAGAAAAAATCTTACCGTAACCTTAATTAAGGATTTGAATTTATCCAAGCAAATACTTTGTTGCCGTTTGTGTTGATAGAAAATGAATCCTGAAAAATAGCAGTGAATGTTTTTTCAAATTGTGCATTTTCTATCTTGCTATTATTTGTTTCATCAATTTTAGAAAACAATAAAATGCCATTTTTATTTATTATTTTCTTAATTTCTTTTAAAAAATTAGTTTGCATAAACTGCATTGGTGTTTCGTCTTCAATAAAAACATCAAACAATATTAAATCAAATTTTTGCTGTGTGTTATAAACGAATTTTTCCGCGTCATCGCAAATAAAATATGTATTTTTCCTTAAGGTTGATTGTAAATATTTTTTAGCTAAATCTATTATAACTGAATCTGCATCAACTGCTGTAATTTCATTTATTGAAGAATTATTTTCCAACAAATCTACAACGCTACCTAAGCCAATACCTAGCACCAAAACTGATTGAATCTTTTGATTTAGTACGTCACTAGATTTAAAAGCAACATCAAATGAAGTATAATTTTTGCCAAATGAATAAATAGCTTTTTTGGTGCTGAGTTTATATTGTCCTTTATGCAATGAGACTTTAACTTCACCACTATATTCACTTATTCTTTTTTCAATTGGAAAATCAATTACATAACTGAATATTTTAATTATTTTATTCAATTACTTTGGCTTAATTGTATTTGTAGTTGGTTTTGTAATTGGCTTAACAGCAGGTTTTACAGCAGGTTTTATTACTGGTTTAATCGTTGTTTTATTTGCAGGTATTGAATCTTTTTTAACTTGATTTTCTGAGCTATCTTCAATCTTAGTTTTTGATTCTATTGTCGGTTCTACTAGTTTTTTAGGTGTTGGTGCATCCAAAGAAAAAGCTTTCTTTGGTTTCTGTTTAAAGTCATCTTTAAGAATTGGTGCTTTGGGTTTTTCATCTGGAACTGATATTTCGGGTTGTGATATGGTGTCAGATTGATTAGACTTGATAATAGTTTGTTTATTATCGAATTCAATTTTTAATCGTTCTTTATAGTCTTCCATTCTGGTCACAAAATTATCGCGCATTGATAACTCTGCAGGTAACAATTCGAAGTTTATGTTTTTATTCTTGCCTTCACGATAAATCCTATCACTTTCCTTTAATAATGTTAGTGTGTTATAAATGTCAGGAACCGAAGAAGCTATACCCATTTGTCCACTTTTGATTTTAAAATATATCCATCCACCAGACTTATTTTGCAAATATATATTTACAAAGTCATTTTCATATGCATATCCCAATTCTATATATGCTTGATATTGGCGCTTAATATTATCTGTTCCAAAGAAAGCAAGACTAACGTTTTCTGTACTTTTAAAAGAAGCATCTTGCAAATCCCAATAAAATTTAGTGCCACTAATGAGTATATTATAATCCAAACTTTTTGGAATAAATAAGGAATCATACATATACATTCCTGCAATCAATCTGTTTGATTCTAAAGTGTCTTTTGTTAATACAGAAAAAGTTTTTTGAATTAGTTTATTGCGTTTATAATTTGAAAAACTTACTTCATTCTCTGACATTAAGAATTGACTGATAATGGTACTTGCAACTGCAGGTTGCATCAAAAATTTGATTGCTAAATCGGCTGTAACAACAAAATTTTGTGCCGAAGGATTAAACTCAAAAGTTCCGACAGATGTAACTTTACCTGGTTCAATTTTTAATCCAAATCCAACCTCACCTGTTGCATTACTTATCTTGGTATTTTCATTATATTTTAAACAGGATTTATGTGAATAATGAGAATTAAATGAATTTTCATCGCCAAATATGATAGTACCAGGTTCAGATTTACTATAGGCCATTGAGCCATTTACTGTCATTATACTTGCATCATCATTACTTCTTTTATCTTGTAGAATTGCACTATAAAACTCTGGTACACTTTTATCTAACATTATTCCAACAAATAAATTATTTGTTGCTTTATTTAAAATACTATCCATATTAACTGCAGGCTTTTTAGGATCAAGACTTTGAATATTTTGAATCCAGTCACTTGTGCTGTTAGCGATATCTATTTTTACAAAACCATCTAATAAAATGTCTTTATTTTTAGAATCAAAATTAAAATTTCCTTTATAATAAATTTTATTATCTAATTTAAAATTATCTTCTTCTTGTATAATTGTTTTTGCAAACGTAAATATCTTGCTTCTATCTATTGCATCTGTCGATTTTTTTCCTTTTTTCCCATCATAGATAGGTTGACCTTTATATGGATTGCTAACGTTAATAGTTGCAATTGCAATTTTTTCAGAAATACCATTATTCATTTTGAAATAATAATTTCCAGTTCCTGAAAAATCATTTCTTCCATAAACATTAACTTCAGCTTCTTTTACAGTATGAAAAGAACTATCCGCATTAAAAACAACAACAGCATTTGTCAATGCTCGAACAGCGCCATCTTGCTCAATAAAAATTTCACCTTTGTCTGGAATAACTTTTGAGTCGGCTAATAGAAGCTCATTTATTCCTGCAAAATGAATAGAATTATCATTTAAATTTAATTCGGCTTCTGTAGTTACAAATTTCAAGGAATCTTTTGCAGGATCTGTTGACAATAAGAAAAATTTAGTGCTTTTTGAAGCTGCATTTAATGTCAATATGTTTTTTGAAATATCGAAGTGCAAAAATTTGGGATTAGATACATACTTAAAGGATTCCAAAGGAATCGTATCATTTCTATTTAATTCAATATCTGCAATTTTTTTATCTAGATCAAAATTTGCATTTACATTATTTGATGCTAATAATGAATTTCCATCATCCGTTGTTAAATTTAATTTTCCATTTTTTGCTTCAAACTTTCTTGCTTTGAATGTTATATCTTCAGATTGCAATTTAGTTTTATTCCAAGAAAGCACTCCAACGCCGTATAAATTTTTATTATTCAAGATTAGCTTGCCATTTAACTCGGTTGTACCATTATACATACTAAATCTTTCGTCTTTTCCTTCTGAGATTATTAAGGAATCCATTTTTACATTCCAAATAAAGGAAGATTGATTAATATTAGTTTGAGGAAAGTTTGCCGTTTTATCTTCACTAATTCTAACACTATCTAATTGGGCAAATACACTATCAACAAAGAAGTACGCAGTGTCTGCATACAATTTTACCGGACCAAATTCAAATAATCCTTTTCCAGACAAGCCATCGTTATTTAATTTTAGATCCGCAGTATATTTCCCTTTGTTTCCAAATAAATTATACCCTTTTGTTCCAGTATTAACATCAATACCAAATGATCTGTCATCTTGTATTTTTAAACCCGTCTTGATTGGTTCAAAAATACCACCTGAAATTAATTGACCATCTAATTGCAAGTTTTGAGTATTCAAATCATTTAAGCTATCTAACTCAAATGGATAAACCTGATAATAGAATTTATCTTTATCATACTTATCTCCATTTACACCTTTATCGTAAGTAATTTTTGCTGTATCACCGCTAGAAAAGAATGGATATTTCTTATTATTATTAGAACCTGATTTATTGTCTGGTTCTGCGATATGCAAAATTCCAGTAATATTTTGAATTGGCGTTCTTGTACGTACTAATTTTATTTGCCCTTTTTCATCTGGTTTATCTGTTTCAGGAATATAGATTACCATTGAATCTATACTTTTCATATTAAAAGCATAGTTATCATAATCAAAGTCTACTTTTTTAGCTATAAAATCAAAATTACCAACTTGGATTTTGCCACCGAGTGTCATTACTCTATTTTTACCTATTCTTACTGTATCATTATTTGGAATAAATTTTACTCCAGATTTTGTACTCATATTTATTTCCTGCACACCATATACTTCTAAAATATTAGTTTTAATATCCAATCGTGCATTTAAATTTCTCTTAAAGGAAGCAAATTTGATAAAATCATAGTCTTGTTTTCCTCTAGCAGCTAATGCTTGATTAACTAATTTTTCTTTAACTTCAATGATTCGTGTATATGGATTATAATTGATATAACCATCTTCTACCAGCTTAAAGAATACTGGTTGAGTAGCAGAAAATGGCGCACCAGGATTAATATCTATTGCCAATGCGACAGCATCCAAAAACCTATCTGCACCGCTATCATAAAATCTATAAATTTTATCAATCGGACCTTGTTCAGTTGGTCCTTTATACTTATTCTCTAAATTTGGCTGATAATAATTAAAGGATTCAAAAATTGCAGGTTTATCTCCTGAAAGTGTAATCATGCTAAATTTAATATTAGTGCTATCTAAATTCCACATTAATTCATCTGCATAAATAAACATTTTATGATATTCGCTTGTAAAGGGTTGTTTTGATAATGGTTTTACATCGCGATATGCCTTTACATTTTTTGTTTTTGAGAAATAAGAAAAGTTTACAAATGGATGAACAATGAAATTATCGTTTAGGAAAATCTTCATTGACGCATCTTCTATCGTAATGTCTTTGAATTCCTTAATTTGAATTTTATTTGCTGTCACTTGAACCAGTTCTTTGCCATCTTTTCCTGCTAAAGAGATTTTTGGAAATATCGTGTCTGTTCCAACTCCATAAATATTTGTGCCTTCCAATTGAAATCCACCACTAAACTTTACTTCTTTACCTAAAGTGTTAAAGTTAACATCATTACTAAAAGAACGAAATTTTGGATATAATTTTTCTTGTGATTTTGTCTGTAATAATTTATCTGTAAAAGTACCTAGTAAAACTTCAGTTAAAACTGGCTTGAATGTAAATTTAACTGTATCAATAATTATATCAGATTTAGAAAAATTAATCTGATGATTTCCAAAATTGACGAAATTATTTATTGCGTCAAAGCCTGAACGATTGAATAAAATTGTTC
>JANNVS010000424.1:0-2224 GCA_031414515.1 Sphingobacteriales bacterium
AATATTAATTTTATAATGGTTGACGGTTATCGGTTCACCGTATTAAGTATTATTTGGAAATAAATATCATTACTGTTAACTGTCAACCGTAAACTGATAACTATTACTCACCAAGAAGATTGAGCAACTTATCTACTTTTGGTGCTAAAATGATTTCAGTTCTTCTGTTGCGCGCTCTGCCTTCTGATGTGCTGTTGGTTTCTATAGGAGAAAATTCACCGCGACCAGAACCGATTACCTGTAAAGGATTTACAGTGTATTTGTCAGTTAGGATATGTAAGACACTGCTAGAACGCATCAAACTTAAATCCCAATTGTCTTTAATCATTCCACCGTTAGAACCGTACGGTACATTATCTGTATGACCTTCTATATTTACTTGTATATCTGTGTTTTTTTTGATGACATCTGACAATTTTCCCAAAGCATCAACACCTTTTTTTTCTACTATTGTGGAACCTGATTTAAACAGTAATTTATCTGACATGGAAACATATACTTTGCCGTCTTTAATATAAACACTGAGTTCTCCTGATGAAAAATCTGTCAACGCTTTTTTGATAGCATCTCTTAAGGCTTCAGATTTTGTTTTTTGTTCCGTTAGTAATTTATTTAACTCTATAATCTTGGCTTCACGTGCCAGTAGGTCAGCATTAGCTTTCTTTAAATCTGTTTCTTTTTGTTGAAGTGAAATTTTTTGCTTTTCCAAATCCAATTGCATTTGTAATAAATCAGCATTTGTTTTCTGGTCTTTGTCACCTAAAGTTTTTAGTTTCTGCAAATATTCTTGTTGTGATTTAGAAAATTGTGCATTTTGGGCTTCCATCTCTTTTTGCATACTTTCTATCAAATCAGCTAGAGATGTAGAATCAGCTTTTAATTGTTCAATTTGACTCGCTAGACTTGTGTTTTTAGTAATACAATCTATTTTCAGAGAATCAAAACTTTGACTCATAAATTTATTTTTTACCGCCTCATTTAGGTAGTCATTTAAAATTTCATCGTATTTTTTTTGCGTAACACAATTCGTAAAGAATACGATAGCTAGTATATATAAGATAATTTTTTTCATAAAAAGTTATTAATACAAATATCCGTTTTCTATTTACCAATTTAGATTCTATCTTTACACAAATGTCTAAAACCAAGACCATATTTATTTGTCAGAATTGCGGCACCAACTCGCCGAAATGGATGGGAAAATGCAATAATTGCGGTGAATGGAATACATTTGTAGAAGAAATTGTTGAAACAAAATCTTCATCTAATAAACCTGTTGTTACGAAAACAAAACCGCAATTATTGAACGAAATCTCTAATGAAAATCGACAACGTATTATTACTTCAGATACTGAATTGAATCGTGTGCTTGGTGGTGGCATTGTTCCAGGTTCTTTAATATTGATTGGTGGCGAACCAGGCATTGGAAAATCAACGTTGCTATTACAAGTGGTGCTGCAAACAAAAGGCTTGAAAACATTATATGTTTCCGGTGAAGAAAGCGAACAGCAGTTGAAAATGCGTGCCGACAGAATTAAACAAACCAACTCTGATATTTTTGTGTATACGGAAACATCAGTCGAATCTATCATGCAGCAAATAGAACACACGCAGCCGCAATTATTAGTGATAGATTCTATTCAAACCTTGGAAACTTCGTTGATAGAATCTGCTGCAGGAAGCGTTTCGCAAATTCGTGAAGCTACGCATGTGATTCAGCAATATGCAAAACGAAATAATTTGCCTGTTTTTATTGTTGGTCATATTACCAAAGAAGGCACGATTGCAGGACCGAAATTACTGGAACACATGGTAGATACCGTGTTGCAGTTTGAAGGCGATAGAAATTATAATTACAGGATTTTGCGAACACAAAAAAACCGTTTTGGTTCTACAGCAGAACTCGGTATTTATGAAATGCGTGGTGATGGTATGCGTGCGGTGACTAATCCTTCGGAATTACTGATTACACAACGCGATGAACAGGTGAGTGGCGTGGCAATTGCCGTAACGATGGAAGGCATGCGTGCGTTGCTGGTAGAAGTACAGGCATTGGTTTCGCCAGCTGTGTATGGCACACCGCAGCGAAGTTCTACAGGCTATGATTTGCGAAGGCTGAGTATGATTTTAGCTGTGCTGGATAAGCGCTGTGGTTTTCGTTTTGGTGCAAAAGATGTGTTTCTGAATATTGCAGGCGGTTTGCGTGTGGAAGACCCTGCAGTGG
>JANNVS010000425.1:0-5494 GCA_031414515.1 Sphingobacteriales bacterium
CATAGGAGGAAGTGTAACATTTGCAGGACAAACGTTTAGTTCAACAGGAACTTATCAGATAGTATATCCAGTAGATGTTTGTAGAGATACCTTATTGTTAAACTTGACAGTAAATCCAATTTCTGCAGCAACAATTGATACAGCCGTATTTGATTGTCACGGTGGTATTACAGTAGGTGGTCAAGTATTTACGGAAGCAGGTACTTATCAAATACCTTTTGAAAATTCATTCGGCTGTGATAGTATAGTCACGTTGAATTTGAGAATCAGAATATGTGATACAATTCCAATTGGACAGGATACTACTATATATGATACATTACCTGTATTGACAACAGAGAATATATGTGAGTTGTCTTTACCACCGGGCAATAATGTGTTCGTTGAATCATGTGATGGTAATACTACAGGAACTACCATACATGGAACATGGACAATAGATAATCAAACTAAATGTTTGGTGTTTACGGCAGGTCCGTTAATTGGGAATGATACTTTATGTATTAGTTCATGCGATACAATTACACGACAATGTAATACAACTACTGTGATTATAACGGTAACAGGTCTGCCGCCTATAGCCAATGACGACTGTATGGAAGAAACAGAAATGAATACAGAAATTATTATTGCTGTATTAGAGAACGATACAGATCCAGACCAAGACGAGTTATTCATTGGATCAATAGTTATACAGCCTCAACACGGAACAGTAACAATTGATCAGCGCGGTCAGAATATTATCTACATGCCGGATAAAAATTTCTGTGGCAGAGATACTTTCTTCTATGAAGTCTGTGACGGTGAAGATGGTTGTGATACTGCAATGGTATGTCTGGAAATTAAATGTGAATGTATTCTTCCTCAGGTTATTACACCTAACAATGATGGATTCAATGATTATTTATTTTTCCCTTGCATAGGAACAGTAGAAGGCGCAAGATTGTTGGTGTGGCATCGTTGGGGTTTAATAGTTTACGAAGATAATAATTACAAAAACGACTGGCAGGGAACACTAAAAGGAGAATTGTTGCCAGCAGGAACGTATTGGTATAGTATTGAATACAAGGATCCAGAAACGCAGAAGGATATTAAAGAAGTCAACTATTTTATGATTATAAATTAATTTTTTAAAACAGCATATAAATTACTCGATATGAAAAAATATATTTTAATTTGGATTGTCCTAATTACAGCACTTCCTGTTTCGCTAAAGGCTCAGCAAGAACCTTATAATACCATGTTTGCATTTAACAAGTTGCCAATTAATCCTGGTTATACTGGTGGTAAAGATGTATTAAGTATTCGTGCTTTATATAGACATCAATGGGTAAACTTACCTGGAAATCCACAAACAACGAATATTAATATCCATAGTCCATTAAAAATCAATCGTATTGCTTTAGGATTATCAATTATTAATGATCGGTTAGGTGCAACAAATATGACGCATATAAACACCTCATTTGCATATAGGGTTCCATTTAAAAACGATACTAAATTAAGTTTTGGAATTAGTGTAGGTATGATGGTATTCAATTCAAAAGTTACAGAATTAGATGTAGTTGATATTGGAGATCCACTTTTGCAACAAAATCTTAAAGGCGTTCGTCCAAATGTTGGAGCTGGTATATATTATTATGGTTCAAAATTTTATGTAGGACTTTCTATTCCAAATATGGTGCCTGTTGGTTTGTATGATAAAAAAGATAATATATCCAGTAATGTACGTCTACAGCAGTTATCAAGTTTGTTATTAATGGGTGGTTATACTTTTGAAATTGGAAAGAAAAAGAATTTTTGGTTACAACCACAGGTATTACTTAAGTACATGCCAAATTCAAAATATGAATTACCATTAGAATTAGATGTAAATCTAACTTTTACACTATACAAAAGAGTAGGTTTAGGAATTACATACAGAACAGGTATTGCAGATCCTTTCCAAAACAGAGAAAGCATTGATGTGATGGCAATCTTCTATTTGCCAAAAGATTTTACCATTGGATATGCTTATGATCAAACCATCTCAAAAGTAAAAACATATAATAAAGGTACGCACGAAGTAATGCTAGGTTACGATGTAAATTGGAAGAAAAAAGGAATTCGCACACCACGTTATTTTTAATAATTATAAAGAGAAACCATGAAAAAATATTTCGTAATACTATTTTATATTGCTGTTGTATTTCATCCAACAGCATCTTATGCTCAGATTCAAGCTAAGTTTGAAGTTGCAAAAGATTTGTATCAGCGTTTAGCATATAGCGATGCGATTCCAATGCTGGAAGATTACCTTGCAAAAAAAGATTATTTGGAAGCAAAAATTATTTTAGCAGATTGTTATCGCCAAAATAATGAATATATAAAAGCGGAAGAATGGTATGCAAAAGTTGTTTCTGATGCAAATTTAAAAGACACGAAACAAAATCTTTTCTATGCACAAATTCTTCAGACAAATGGAAAATATATTGAAGCTGCAAAACAGTATAATATATTTATAGCGAAAAATCCAAATGACAGACGTGCTAAGAATCAATATGAAGCCTGTAATAGTATTGATAAAATTATTGGAAATAACAATGCTGATTTTGTAATTGAAAAATTAAATTTTAATACAAATGGTTATGATTTTGGCGCTTGTCTTAGCAATAATAAATTTATTTACACATCAACTGGTGGTAAAAATAAACCAGAAGGAAAAATAAATAGCTGGACTGGTGAAGGCTTTATGGATTTATATTCTATTGATATAGATGAAAAAGGAAATATGTCACCAACACCGCAAAAATGGGCAACCGGAATCAATACAAAATACAATGAAGGTCCTTTGTGTTTTAGTAGTACAGAAAATAAAATTTATTTTACGCGCAATAATTACAATCCTGATGAAAGAAAAGAGAAAAAAATAACTTATAGTGATGACAGAGAAGCAAATCTTAAAATTTATGAATCAAATGGAAGAAATGACAGTGGGTTTTCAAATGTAAAACAATTACCATTTAACGATAAAGATTATAGTTGTGGCCATCCTGCAATTTCTAAAGATGGCAATACATTATATTTTGTGTCTAATATGCCAGGAAGCTATGGTGGAATGGATATTTGGAAAGCAGTAAAATCAGGTGACACTTGGGCAAAACCTATAAATTTAGGAACAATAGTTAATACAGAAGGTGATGAGATGTTTCCATTTTTAAACGAAGAAGGCGTGCTGTATTTTGCAAGCAATGGATTGCCGGGTTTAGGTGGTCTAGATGTTTTTTCTTATGCATTAAATAACGAAAATGCAGAGCCAAAAAACATTGGTGTTCCATTCAATACAAGCTATGATGATTTTGCTTACTTGATAGAAAAATCAGGAAACTACGGCTTCATATCGAGCAATAGAACTAATGGTGCTGGAGAAGATGATATCTACAAATTTATAAATGATAAATACACGTTAGAAATTTTAGTAGTTGATAAAGAAACACAGTTGCCAATTCCAAATGCACAAATCGATTTATCAAAAAATGCAGTAAAATTAAAGACATTTACTACACCAGACAATGGAATGGTTAACACACTAGTTTCTGCAGATAGTACTTATTTAATTTTTGCTGATGCAGAACAATATATGCCAGATTCATCAATTAAATTAATTGAAAAAGACGAATCGCAACGCATACAAAGAGTAAAATTAGAACTCAAATCATTATTGATGCAAATAATGGTAATTGATGCAAATACGAAAGAACCAATTTCTAATGCAATGGTTACCGTAAAAAGTAAATGTTTAACAGAACCAAAAATTTTGCAAACCGATAATACAGGAAATGCGCCAACTACGAAAGTTCAAAATAATTGCGATTATAATTTATTTGCAAATGCAAAAGGATATATTCCAAATTCAAAAGATGTACAGATAATTAATTTAAACGGAATATACAAAGTAGTAATTGAGCTGAAACAAATTGACGATAAACCAATCACCTTAAATAATATTTATTACGATTTTGATAAATGGTATATTCGTCTAGATGCAGAACCTGATTTGAATTTTTTACTATTGTTTTTAAATACAAATCCAGAAGCAAAAATTGAATTAAGTTCACATACAGATGCACGTGGTGACGATAGTTATAATAAAACATTATCTCAGAAACGTGCAGAAGCAGCAGTTAACTGGCTTGTCGCAAAAGGTATTAATGCTAAAAATATGAAAGCAGTTGGCTATGGTGAAACACAACCGGTTAACTTTTGTGTAAACGATGTGCAATGTAAAGAAGAAGATCATCAGAAAAACAGAAGAACAGAATTTAAAGTGTTGAATGCAGGACAAGTAACAAAATCACTACCAAAGAAAGATATGAAGGTAGATCCTTGTGAAGGATGTCCTTTTTAAAATTATAAATCTATTTGAAATTTTAACCATGCATATTTTATGCATGGTTTTTTTATTTGGAAATAATTAGTGAAGTTCAATAAAAAAATCTCGACCCAAAAGGTCGAGATTAAAATTTATTTTCTAAAAGAAAGTTATTTATTTTACTTGGTTCACGATTACTTCAAACGCTTTTGGATCGTTTAAAGCTAAATCAGCTAATACTTTTCTGTTGATATCAATTTTAGCATCTGTTAATTTTTTGATGAAAACAGAATATGATAATCCAAATGGTCGAACCGCAGCGTTGATACGCACAATCCACATACTTCTGAAATCTCTTTTCTTAAGTTTACGACCAACAAAGGCATAACCTAATCCTTTTTCTACTGCATTTTTTGTTACTGTCCAAACGTTTTTACGACGACCGTAATAGCCTTTGGCAAGTTTGTAAACTTTCTTTTTTCTGTCTTTGGCAGCAACTGAATTGACTGAACGTGGCATATCTTTTTATTTTTAAGTGTTAATAATATGACCATCGGCGATGCCTTGCCTTATGTCGTTACTTTTTTATTAGTTAATTCACAACAACAACTTGATATTACCGTCATCGCATTTTTTAACGATAGTATTAACAGTCAAGTTTGTTTTTTTTTTAGTTGTCTTTTTTTTTAAAATATGTCGTTTATAAGCGTGAGCTCTCTTAATTTTGCCGCTTCCGGTTACTTTAAAACGCTTTTTCGCGCTTGAATTCGTTTTCATCTTTGGCATAAAATATACTTTTTATAGATTATTTACTTTAAAATAGGGTGCAAAGATACCATCTTTTTCCATAATTTTTACATTTTCCAATGTAAAATCATGGTGAAATATGAATGAATGTTGGTAAGATTATCCTTTTTTCTTAGGCGCGATATAAGCAATCATTTTTTTGCCTTCCAGATTCGGCATTGCTTCTAACACGCCAAACTCTTTCAGAGCTTCAGCAAATTGCAATAAAACCAATTCACCTCTATCTTTAAACTGGATAGCACGACCTTTAAACTGTACGTAAATCTTCACTTTTGAACCTTCCTGCAAAAACTTCTGGGCGTGTTTTTGTTTGAACTCTAAATCGTGATCATCAGT
>JANNVS010000426.1:0-6576 GCA_031414515.1 Sphingobacteriales bacterium
CTTTGCCATTGCGTATTCCTATTTCACCACCAAAACCTTCTAAATGCGCTTTGCCACAATTCGTAATAATGCCATGAGTTGGTTCTACATATTTACAATAACTTTCAATTTCTTTTTGATGATTTGCACCCATTTCTATTACGGCAATTTCTGTATTAGGTTTCATTTCTAAAAGCGTTAAAGGAATTCCTATATGATTGTTGAGATTGCCTTTCGTATAATGTGTATTGAAAGTAGTTGCTAATACAGCGTGCACTAATTCTTTTGTAGTTGTTTTTCCGTTAGAACCGGTAATCGCAATAATAGCTTTAGGTTTGACTTGTTTCAGATGATAATTACCGAGTTGTTGCAATGTAGATAATACATCATCCTCTAAAATACATTTGTTGTTTGAATTGAATTCAGCTTCATCAATAATAGAATAGGAGGCACCTTGTAGAATTGCTGTTAATGCGAATGTATTACCATTAAAATTATCTCCTTTTAATGCAAAGAATAATTTTCCCTTTTCAATTTTCCGTGAATCGGTAGTAACACCTTCAGATTGTAAAAAGAGCTGATATAGTTCTTTTATTTCCATAGGTTAAAAATAAAAAAGTCCTGAAGTAATTTCAGGACTTTTTATATACAGTTTGTTATTTATTAATATTTTCTTGCTTTCTTGTTTTTAGAGATAGTTTTGTTCATTTCACCAAAACCTTTACCACCAAACATGTTTCCATCTGGCGAACCAACACGAACCATTGCGCAACGGAAACCAATATCATCTGTAGATTGATCTTCATTTAGGAATCTTCTTGTACCAGGTGATAGATAGTAACCTCTATCTCTCCAAGAACCACCTTTAAAAACTCGTGCCTTATTGTTTACTAAAGTGGAAACTCCATATTGATATTCTACTTGTGAAGATGAATCACCATCACTATAGTCTAAAGCGTATGATTTTCTATAGTTTCTTCTGTTTGTTAAATCAGCATCGTCCTCACGAACATATTTTATTTTACCCATACTATCCAGTCCTTCGTCATAAGATGGTTTCATAAAAATATTACCACGGAATGTATTTAAATCATCACCATCTGCTTCTGTCATTGGACGATAAACATCCATAGTCCATTCATTTACGTTTCCTGACATATTAAATAATCCAAAATCATTTGGATAGTTAGCGTGTACATCAGCAGTAATTTCAGCATTATCATTTAATGCACCAGCCACACCCATATAGTCACCTCGACCTCTCATAAAGTTAGCCATAAAGTCACCCTGATTTTTGTTATGTTTTTGGTAGCGGAAAGTTGCACCATCCCAAGGATAAATACGTCTGTCTGTTACAACTTCTTCACCTGGCATCGGCATATTTCCTCTTAAACCTAAAGCTGCATATTCCCATTCCGCTTCTGTTGGAAGTCTATAATCAGGTAGTAAAACACCATCAGTCAAGTTTATATTTCTTTTTCCTGAGCCATTAGGATTTAAATCTTCTTTTTGTTTTTTTGTTGCTCCTTGATATAAACCAACAGCGTAAGCTTCAGAATTAAAGTTGTCTTCATTCTTTTGGTTAGCATTCAAATCTAAATATCCTTCTTTTACTAAAATCATTTCATTCACACGATCTGTACGCCATTTACAATATTCGGTTGCTTGTAACCAATTTACACCAACAACAGGATAGGTATTATAAGCTGGGTGTGTGAAGTAATATCTTACGTAGGGTTCGTTATATGCTAAATTCCTTCTCCAGCACATGGAATCAGGTTTTGCACTATTGACGAATTCTGGGTGGTCAGTTCCAAAAACTCTGTCTAACCAATATACGTATTCTCGATAGTCTAAGTTTCGAACTTCTGTTTCATCCATATAAAACGAAGAAATTGTTGTTCTACGCTGGACATTATGATTTTCATACATCAAATCGTCTTCTGTAGCACCCATAGCAAAAGTACCACCTTCAACTAATACTAAGTTTGGGCCTGTAATTTGACTTGTATTTTCCGAGCGTTCAAAACCACCCCATTTCTTGTCATTATAGTTCCAACCAGTTGTAGATGACGCTCCGCTTTTGCCTCCGCCACCTTTACAGCTAACTGCTAATACACCTGCAACAATAGTTAGGCGTAAGAAATTTTTCATTCTTTTGTAGGTCATTATTTCGGCTTTTTAAAAAATAAACTCAAAGATATAGCAAATTAATTAATTTGCAAAACATTTCGTCTAAGTTATTTAACGCAAAATAGTTTAAAATATTGTTTTTTAGTGTAAAATTGCATAAAAAATGAAAAGCTTCGTTTTATGTTGTAGTATAATCTAACATTAAGTTAATTTTTTTTAAATAGAAAATGATAAAAAGTACAAAAAACAGTGTGTTGTTAATATTACTTGTAAATTCTGTAATCTTGTATGCAGAGAATAATAATTTTAGTAAAAACTCCATAAATATTGAATGGAAAGTTAATAAACAGGAACCCAGTTTTTCAAATGCAGTTTATCCATTGGAATTTTTTAGTCTTCCTGCATATTCCTATTCATTAAATATTGGAAGAAATACAAATGTAGAGGTTAACATAAATAACGCAGTATATAAACCATTACTAGGAATAAATCTAAATCCAAATCAAATTAAAACTATTGACAATCAATTAGTTATTAATAAAATAATTGGGATTGAAAGAAAAAATAATATTGCAACTATTTTAATTTTACCATTTATAAATAATAACGGTCAAATAGAAGTTTTAACATCCTTTGATTTATCGATCAAGACCCAAATAAACTCAAGTAACAGATTATATGAAGCGAATGAGCGGATATATGCATCTAATTCTTTATTACGTGATGGTAAATGGTTCAAATTCGGTGTTTCAAATGCAGGTGTTTATAAATTGGATTATACTTTTTTAAAAAACTTAGGAATAGCTGTTGACGCAATTAATCCTAACGAGATAAGAATTTTTGGACATCGCAGTGGCATGTTACCTGAATTAGCAGGTGCTGAAAGAGATGACGATATTGCTGAAATTCCTTTGAAAGTAATTGCAATTTCTCCTAATCGATTCCAGCTAAATGACTATGTTTTAGCCTATCTTCCAGGACCAGAACAATGGACATATAATTCAATAAATCAATTGTTTGTTGTAAAGAAACATATATACAGTGATACAAAGAATTTTTTTATAACAACAGAAGCTGGAATCGGAGCAAGAATTAGTTCCATAAATTCAACTTTAACACCTGAAACAAAAAATATTTCTACTTATGATGACTATGCATTCTTTGAAGAAAATAAAATAAATATTGCACAATCAGGTAAGCAGTTTTTAGGCGATGAGTTTGGAGGAATAACTGAAAAATCGTATAATTTTAATTTACCTAATTTGATTAGTGCGCAACCAGTGAAACTAAATATTGCAGTGGTAGGAAAATCAAAAACTTTTGGTTCTTCATTTACAATTTCTACAGATAATTCTTCCAATATAAAAAATATTTTTATTCCAAACCTCACAGTGCCATATCCAGGTATTGATGATGCAGGAACTTTAGTCACTAGAATTTTTTCATTGCTAAATGTTTCTCCCAATTTCAATATAAATTTAAGCTACGATCGTAATGGTGATTTTAATACAAAAGGTTGGTTAGATTATTTACAAATAAATGCAACATCAAACCTTCAATATAATGGTCAACCTTTGAAATTTAGAAGTGCTGCATCAGTTGGTGTTGGTAGTATTTCAAAATTTTCAATTCAAAATATGAATTCTAATGTTGAAATTTGGGATGTAACAAATCCATTTGATGTCAAAAAAATAAATTACAATCTTTCAGGAAATGTTGCTTCATTTAATATAGCAACAGATTCATTAAAAGAATTTGTTGCTATCGAATCTTCAAGTGAGACTCCAATAGCTTTTGGTAGGGTTGCGAACCAAAATTTACATGCTTTGCCACAACAAGATTTGCTTATTGTCACACGAACTAATTTTATGCAACAGGCAGAAGAATTGGCACAATTTCACAGAGATGAACAAAATTTAAAAGTAGCAGTTGTCGATTTAAATCAAATATATAATGAGTTTTCATCTGGTACAAATGATATCACAGCTATTCGGGATTTTACAAAAATGTTTTATGATAGAGCCAATGGAAACACATCGCAAATGCCTAGATATTTATTATTGTTTGGCGATGGTAGTTACGATAATAAAAACCTAGGAGATTATTTTATACCTACTTATGAAAGTGATAAATCGTATGAAACTTTAGAAACATATTTGTCAGATGATTATTTTGGTATCTTAGATGATAATGAAGGTTCTAACATTACCAATACTGCTGCAGAAATTGAAGATGTTGCTGTAGGCCGAATTCCAGCAGATGATCTATCAAAAGCTCAAATTGCAGTATCCAAAATAAAGATGTATTATTCAAATGCTGCATATGGTGAATGGCGTAATCAAGGAACATTTATTGCAGACGATGAAGATTTTAATATTCATATTTCAGATGGAAATTCATTTGCAGATGATTATGGTATTGCAGAAAAAAAATCAAATATTGACAAAATATATTTAGATGCATTTCAACAGCAATCAGCAGCTGGAGGCACAACCTATCCTGCAGTAAATGAGGCAATAAATAGAAAATTATTTACAGGTTCATTATTTATTAATTATGTGGGTCATGGTGGTCCATTAGGGTTGGCAAAAGAAAGAATTTTGTCATTAGAAGATATTAGCAAATGGGAAAATACGACTAAATTACCTTTATTTATAACTGCAACTTGTGAGTTTGCTCCTTATGATAAAATAGACGAATATACTGCAGGAGAACGCGTGTTATTTAAACAAGATGGTGGTGGTATTGCCTTGGTAACTACTACTAGAGTCGTATATTCTAATAGGAATAAAACTATGAACGACAACTTCATGGCACAAATGGTAAATGCCTATTCAAATGAACAAATGAATTTGGGTGATATTGTAAGAGAAGCAAAGAAATTTACAAATACATTTGATGGAAACAGAAAATTCTCACTTTTAGGCGATCCAGCCTTGCGATTAGCTTTTCCAAAATACAATGTAGTTGCTTTATTAATAAATAATATTCCATTTTCAATTCCACATGATACATTGAAGGCATTATCCAAAATTAATATAGAAGGAGAAGTTCGTGATAAAAGTAATTTGTTGATGTCAACATTCAATGGAATTGCATCAATAAATATTTATGATAAAACAAAAACTGTAAATACATTAGTGAATGACCCAATAAATATTAATAATCCTGATGGAAGTCTTCCTTTTAGTTTTTCATTGCAAAAAAATATAATCTATAAAGGGAAAGCGAAAGTGACTAACGGGAAATTTAAAGTTAGTTTTTTAGTGCCCAAAGATATTGATTACAATTATGGATTTGGAAAAATAAGTATGTATGCTAATTCTGATACAACAGATGCATCAGGCTACACCACTGATTTAATTATTGGTGGTGCAAGTGATACTCTTTTGACGGATAATAAAGGACCAGATGTAGATGTATTTTTAAATGATGATAAATTCGTATTTGGTGGAATAACTGACGAAAGTCCCAAATTATTTACAAAACTATTTGATGAAAATGGAATAAATACATCAGGCAATGGTGTTGGACATGATATAACAGCCATCATAGACAACGACACAAAAAACATATACAATCTGAATGATTTCTATGAAACTAATGTAGATGATATTTCACGTGGTATTGTAAATTATCCGTTTTCAAAATTATCGAAAGGAAGACATACCTTACAAATTAAAGCTTGGGACGTATTAAACAATTCTGGAGTTGGATATACAGAATTTTTAGTGGAAGAAAAAGCGAATTTAGCGCTTACCCATGTACTAAATTATCCAAATCCATTTACAACTAACACAAAGTTTATGTTTGAACATAATAAACCAGGTGTTCCATTGGACCTAAGAATCGAAATTTTTACTGTTTCGGGTAAAGTAATTAAAACAATTTCAAAAAATATTAACACAGAAGGCTACCGAGTTAATGATATTAGTTGGGATGGACTAGACGATTATGGTGATAAAATCGGAAGAGGTGTGTATATTTACAGAATATCTTTAAAAGATGAAATTGGGAAGAAAGTAAGCCAATACCAAAAATTAGTGATTCTAAATTAGATTTTTTCAAATAATTTTGCCATTTTAACGTTCCCAAACCATAGAGAATAATTTATGAGATATATTTTGAGACCCAACATTACGTTTTTTGCTATTATCATAATGAGTTTTTGCTCAATTTCAATGGCCCAAAACTTCAAACAAGGTGGAATCAACACTGTTAACAGTGCAGTGCCATTCTTGCGAATTGTACCAGACGCACGTGGTGGTGGTATGGGCGATGTTGGCATCGCTACTTCAGTTGACCCAAACACCACTTTTTACAATGCTTCTAAATTAGCTTTTGCCAAACGAAGACTAGGACTTTCATTATCCTATGCGCCTTGGTTACGTGCTTTAGGCATTACAGATATCTATATGGCTCATTTTACAGGATATTATAAGTTTTCTAAAAATGATGTGGTAC
>JANNVS010000427.1:0-4510 GCA_031414515.1 Sphingobacteriales bacterium
AGTTGCAGATGCTGAAGCTGGTTTTGGTGGAAACTTGAACGCGTTTGAATTAATGAAACAAATGATTGATGCTGGCGCTGCTGGTGTTCACTGGGAAGACCAATTAGCTTCTGCTAAAAAATGCGGTCACTTGGGTGGCAAAGTATTAGTACCAACTCAAGAAGCAATCAATAAATTATCTGCTGCTCGTTTAGCTGCTGATGTTTGCGGAACTTCTACTTTAGTAATTGCGCGTACAGATGCAGAAGCAGCAAATTTAATTACTTCAGATATCGATCCACGTGATCAAAGATTTATTATCGAAGGAAAACGTGCTCCAGAAGGTTTTTACTATGTAAAAAATGGTTTAGAGCAAGGTATTGACAGAGGTTTATCGTATGCACCATATGCAGATTTAATTTGGATGGAAACAGGAAATCCAGATTTAGGAATGGCTAGAGAATTTGCTCAAGGAATTCATGCAAAATATCCTGGGAAAATGTTGGCTTACAACTGTTCACCATCTTTCAACTGGGCAAAATATATGGATGTAAAAGCTATGGAAACATTCCGTGAAGATTTAGCTGCAATGGGTTATAAATTCCAATTTATTACATTGGCTGGTTTCCATGCAAACAATACTGTTATGTTTGAATTGAGCAAAGCATATATGGAAAGAGGTATGGCTGGTTATTCTGAGTTACAACAAAGAGAATTTGCTTTAGAAGCTTCAGGATTCCAGGCAATCAAACATCAATCATTTGTTGGTACTGGTTATTTTGATGCTGTACAACAAGTTTGTCAACAAGGTTTATCTTCTACCACTGCATTAGCAGGCTCAACAGAAGCAGAACAATTTCATTGATACACAAACTTTTCCAAAGTTTAGAACTTTGGAAAAGTTATACGATAAAAACGCTCAACGAAAGTTGAGCGTTTTTTTGTTGGATGATTTTTAAATGATTAATTTTAGTTTTTAATTTTTTGAATGGATAAATCTTCACCAGAACAGGTAAGAAATTACTATAATATGATGACGCAGTCATATCTTGATATTTATGGAGATGTCATTCAGGCATTCCGTCCATCAGATACTGATAAATTATTAGATTATATTGGAAGAAGTGCAGGTATCAATTGGAATGTGAATGTGCTGGATTTAGGTTGCGGTGTTGCAGGACCAGCTATTTATTTTGCCAAAAGATGGAATGCAAATGTGGATGGAGTGACCATATCAGAAGTACAAATAAAGGAAGGAAATAATAAAATAGAGAAAGCGGATTTAGATAATAAAATAAAATTATATTTAGGAGATTATCATCATCTAGACAGTAATATGATAAAAGATAATTATTATGACGTGGTATTGTACTTAGAAAGTTTAGGACATTCTAATGATGTACAATCAGCGATACAACAAGCCGCTGATAAATTAAAAACAGGTGGTGTTTTATACATCAAAGATTTTTATAAAAAGAAAGTTGAGAATAAAAATGAGCAACAAAAAATCGATAAAATTATAGATAATATAAATCAACATTATTCTTATAATACACTTGACCTTGATGAGTTAAGAATATCGATAAAAAATGCAGGTTTAGAAATTAAATTTGTCAAACCATTTGATTTTATTGATGATATCAATGTGAGGTTTGAATTTGAAAAAGAAAATAAGCTGGATATCTTTGAAGGACTTGAAATTAATCCGGCAGACTGGTTGGAAATTAAATGCATGAAGTAATAAATTAGATGTTAAACAGATTATACAAAAGCCGTTTTTTTAATCCAATTTATTTTTGGGTAAAAAAGAGTTTTGAAGTATTTGCATATTTAATTCCATACAGATATAATCAAGCAAAAAATCCAACGCTGTCTTTAAAAATCATAAAAAATTATAATAAAAAAAGAACACTAGGACCCAAAAAAATAATCTGCAACGCACCTTTTAAGCATATGTATTTTAAACAAAATGGTGATGTAACTGCATGTTGTGCAAGTAGTGTAGATGCTTATGGAAATATCAGAGAAAATTCTGTTAATGATATTTGGAATGGCGAAAAGGTGAATTTGCTTAGAGCTAAAATTAGAAATTTTAATTTAAGTGGTGGTTGTGCTGGATGCCAGCATTCATTGGAGTCTGGAAACTATAATGCTTTTATTGGTAGAATTTATGATACGCTGCTTCCATCGCCTGCAAGTGCATATCCAACAGAAATGACTTTTGAAATTAGTAATACCTGTAACCTGGAATGCATCATGTGTACCGGTGAATTTTCTAACCTAATTAGAAAGAATGTTGAAAAACTTCCTGACATACCAAATTATTATAAAGAAGATTTTTTTGATGAAATTAAAGGATACTTGCAGAATTTAAAACGAATAAGATTTATGGGTGGTGAACCATTTCTGATTAAACAGTATGAACCCATTATGGAATTTTTGGTCGAACATAATCCAAGTTGCAAGATATATATTCAAACAAATGGCACTATACTTAATAATTTTGTAAAAAAAATTATTGAATCTAAAAATGTTGAAATAAGCATCTCTATTGATTCCTTGCAAAAAGATATGTATGAGCAAATCAGAAAAAATGGAAGCTATGATCGCATGATGGAAAATTTAGTATACTTTTCTGAACGAGCCCAGAAACATCAGCAGCTCATTAACATCAATTTTTGTGTAATGAATAATAACTGGAATGAAGTGCCAGATATGATTGATTTTTGTGATAAAAATAATTTCACTTTAAATCTTATTCCGGTGGAACGTCCTAGGTATCTATCATTAAAGGCATGCAATAGTAATTACATTGATAAGGTAATCTATTTTTCAGAAGCATACTTACCGAAAATACAACATAAAAGACTTGAAGTTATTTATAAAGATTATGTAAAATACATTCGCTCCTTGTCAGATAATTCAAAGAAAGATGAGATAAGGAAAGAGACGCTTTTAAAATTTGGTTTAGAAGAGCTATATTCTATTTCACAAGAACTGTATGTTAATATTAATAGTAAGCATATCAACATTGATCAGACGTCAATAGATACTATATATGCTATTTTAAGTGATTTGACTGACTCAGAAAAAAAATCAATAGTATCTAATTTTATAATTGATTTGGAAAAAATAAAAAATGAAGAGGCAGATGAAAAAATTAATGATATGAATGAATTAATAGCACATACTAAGGTTTTTTTTACGGATATGAAAAAAGAATTATCAAATCCAATATTTTATTAGATTATTTCTTTTGATAATTCTAAAACTTTCTTTTTTTTCGGAGAATAATTATTTATATCTGCTATTAATTTGGGCTTTAAGGCTGTTATATTTTCTATTCCAATTTTCTTCCCAAAATATCTGTATAATTGAAATAAGTTATGATATAGATAGGCAACAAAAACTGGGTTTTGGAAGGATAAGCCTGTTGCAATATCTGCCAGCAAAGCTATTCCTGTTTTAAGTCCTTTTGGAATCCACAAAACATGTTTCGGTAGAATTCCTTTTTTTATAAATTGAGGTAATATTGGAATTATCTTAAAAATAAATTCATAAGCATGAAATAGATTTTGATTACTAATATCTTTGACATTTTCTATATTTCTGTAAAAATAAAAATCATTTCCTTCATTAATATCGTCCACTTGTTTTGCTGAAAGCTTGCCATCAGCTATGGCTTCATTCATCATTTGGGTACCAGGTAAATAACAAGTCCAAAAAGTATTAATTCTTTTTAGCTTATGTTTTTTATATAAGATTAACGCATTTTCCTGCGCACTTATTGGTTCATTAGGTAACCCAAACATATGATCAACTTTTACATTAATGTTATTCTTATTCATTACTTCTAATGCACGGTTAATGTCATCAGAATTTTCATAACGTAGCAATGTTTCTTTTTTAAAATCATCATCCATACTTTGAATGCCCATTTGTACCCATTGGCAACCTGCATAGGCAAGAAGTTTACCAGTTTCCTCATCCATAAATTTTGGATGTGTTAGAATCTGAAAAGGAATATCAATTTCTTCTTTATATTTTTTTGCAAATTCTCTCAGCCATTTTTTTTGTGTTCCAAATACATCATCTTCAAAATCTATTCTTCTAATTTTATAACGTTCTT
The DNA here is from genome assembly GCA_031414515.1 of Sphingobacteriales bacterium. GTDB lineage: Bacteria > Bacteroidota > Bacteroidia > Chitinophagales > JADIYW01 > JADJSS01. The sequence continues at coordinate 4,109 of JANNVS010000427.1, forward strand.
TAGCATATTTTAATTCAGCAATAACATGGTCAACGCTTCTTAGTCGAACATATTTTCCAGCATCTTCTTCTGGTAATTTGGCAAAAAAGTTATTGAAGCAAAATGTACAACGGTATGGACAGCCACGTGTTGCCATCGTAATATATAAATCACCTAAGCGTAAATAATCTTCCCAAATGGTTTTATCATAAAATGGCAAATTATCTAAATCCTGAATAAAACCACCTTGTTTGCCTCGGATTATTTTTCCATCAAGAGTTTTGAAACGTGTATTAATAATTGGTGTTGTATAATCTTCATTTTCAATACTACTTAATATAGCTGGAAATGCTACATCAGCCTCTCCAACGACTACATAATCAACTTCAGGTCTTTTTAATACTAAATCAGGAACCGCTGAAG
>JANNVS010000428.1:0-2480 GCA_031414515.1 Sphingobacteriales bacterium
GGGTAATAACACCTGTCGATGGCGAGGAAATGGCGCACTGAAAATTTATACATCAAATTTTAATCGCATTTATCCAATCTCAAGTTATGTGCTGTTTTTGTTTATGCAATTTACAAAAACAGATTCAGTTTTAAAGCTATCAGCACTGCAAATCATTTAGATAAAAATTATTGACGCTAATCTAACCTGATTGGCGCATGTCATTTAGCATGTGTTGTGTGCAGGACTTTTATTTGGACAAGGTTATTAGTCTTAAATACTTAAATAAATAGTTCGTCTTTTTTTCCATCTTAAACCCGAATGTATTCAGATAATTATCAAAATCAGATGTTATAAAATCCAGGTAATATTTGCTTTCATAAATATTTATCAAATGAGAAGAAAGCGAGCCTAATAAGTTGTTTTTTGGTAAATCATACTCCAAAATGAACAGCTTCCCATCTTTTTTTAAAACTCGTTTTACCTCTTCTAATACTAAGGTTCTTATCTCTAATGGCATATCGTGTAATCCCAAACTAATTGTAACTAAATCGAATTCCTCGTCATCAAATTTCATTCTACTCGCATCCATTTGCAGGAAAGAAAGATTGTCATTTCTTCTTTTCTTTTCTGCAATATCAAGCATTTTGGATGACAGGTCAATTCCAATAACTTTTTCTGCTGAATTACTTAATTCAATTGCTAAACTTCCAGTTCCTGTTGCAACATCTAAAATTGATTTATTGATTGGGTTTATTTCTTGTATAATTTTTTTTCTAATATTCGATAAGATTATTTCAAATGCGTCATATACAGGTGCCCATCTTGAAAATAATTGGTCATTATATTTTTTATAGTCTTTCATTTTTTAGTCTTGTGCACAACGTTACCATGTTTGAGCTCGTGGCGGCTTGGGAACCGAGTTTTTTCCATTAGGAAAAAGCGAATTTAGGAAAAATAATCGAACAATTTACCGAAAAACTAGCCTTGAGTTTTAGCAAGTGTAAGCAGAAGTTTCTTTAAATTACCATTGATGTTTTGAGAACTTTCTGTTTTTTTATTTTGAGTTTCGAGATTCTAATTCTTTTTGTATTTCTTTTTCTAAGATTTCATTATTCCTCGAATTTCTAATTATCATATATCCGAGTATTAAAGGAAAGAAAGTGAAAAATCCAGAACCATTTTTTACTGCGCTATAAATTGCAATTCCAATTGTAACTCCAATAATTAAAGCGTCAACTATTTTATTGGCTTTTAAATTTTTTATTTTCTGTAAAAGTTCTTGATCACTTAATTCTGTCAGGTATTCAGGTTTCATATTTCTATTTTTCTTATTGATGTTAAAATTTTCGCGCGTTTTCTTAAATTTCTGCTAACTTGTTTATATGTAAGGTTTTGTCCATACTATTTATTCCAAATATAATTAAACTTACTTATAAATCATCCATCTGCCTTGGTTCGTGTCCGCACCGACCATACCTTTCTTTAAATAAGGCAATGTAACACATCTTACAATTCTCCATCAGTCTAAATTTATCAATTTTACTTTTAAAATAACAGAATCTTACGCTTTTACAATCGCTACTATAAGCTATAAAACACTATCAATCAATAAGATAATCGATAGTTACAGCGAAACAATCGAATCTTCTCGTCGTGTAATCGAGTCTTCGCATCGTGTAATCAAATCTTCACGTCGTGTAATGAATAATTCATGCCCTGTAATGGTTCCTTACAGCCTTGTAATCGATATTTATACTGAAACAATGAAGGCTTATTGCCTTGTAATGAAAAATTAACGTGTAACAATGACAGCTAACAGCCTTGTAATGAAATTTACACATCTTACAATACTAATTTCACATCGTGTAATCGCTTCTTCACCTGGTGTAATAGACAGTAAAAGTCAGGTAAAACATAGATAATGTCAGCGAATAAACTCGTAAAGTCGATGAATAAACCCAGCCACAACTCGTGCAAGTACGCAACCACACAAGCAAGGCTGCATACTCCTTACACATCGTGTCTCCATATTACCGCATTGTTAACTCATTTCCTGTCTATACGCTCATTTATTATGAAACTAGCTGAAAATAGCTAACCTAAAATTCTCATTCATCATCATTCACTACTCACTACTAATCCTTATATTTGCACCGAAATTTTTATCACTTTAATCTAAAATAAAAATACATGAAAGTTACCGTTGTAGGTGCAGGAGCTGTAGGCGCCACCGTTGCCGATAATATTGCACGCAAAGAATTATGCCACGAATTAGTACTATTAGACATCCGAGAAGGTTTTGCCGAAGGCAAAGCAATGGATATGATGCAAACAGCAGCACTCTTAGGTTTCGATACAAAAATAACTGGCTCTACCAATGATTATAGTAAAACAGCAAATAGTGATGTGGTCGTTATCACCTCTGGTTTACCAAGAAAACCAGGTATGACACGCGAAGAATTAATTGGTGTAAATGCAGGTATTGTGAAAGGTGTTGC
>JANNVS010000429.1:0-4720 GCA_031414515.1 Sphingobacteriales bacterium
GCAATTTACTTTCTATTCTTGCTTTTTTATTTTGCAGAATTATAGCAATTATTAGAGCAGGTATTCCAATTGCAGGAAAAAAATTTGGAGCTACACCTAATAAGTACTTTATGTAAATATTTTCCCCGATATAGTTTGGTCTTATATAAGACGAAATAACTTGAAAACTAATAAAGCAAATAGCAAAGACTCCAAACCAATAGTAAAATGCCTTATTCTTATTCTCGGTCATAATATTATTTTGATTAAATGTAAAATTACCACCGACTCTAAAATACACGCAATTTATAAAAAATACAAACAAAAAAACGTTTCCAAAGCCCAACTTTGGAAACGTTCAATTTATATAAAAAAGGAGTTTCTTAATTATTTTTAAAATGCTGCTCGCGCTCGCTGTCTTTATCAAATGCTTTGATTATATCTTTTACCAATCGGTGACGAACCACATCATCTGCAGAAAGATGTACCATGCCAATGCCTTCAATGCCATCTAAAATCTGCATAGTCTTTTTCAAACCTGATTGCTGATTTTTTGGTAAATCTATTTGTGTCATATCGCCTGTAATGATGCATTGTGCAGATGGACCGATACGCGTTAAAAACATTTTTAATTGTAAGGTCGTCGCATTTTGCGCTTCATCTAAAATCATAAATGCATTGTCTAATGTACGACCTCTCATATACGCTAAAGGAGCTACTTCAATCACTCTGTTTTGCATGTAGTAAAGTAATTTATCTGCTGGAATCATATCATCTAATGCATCGTACAACGGTCGCAAATATGGATCTATTTTTTCTTTTAAATCACCAGGCAAGAATCCTAAGCTTTCTCCAGCTTCTACCGCTGGACGTGTTAAGATTATTTTTTTTACCGATTTATTTTTCAATGCACGTACAGCCAAAGCTACTGCTGTGTAAGTTTTTCCAGTACCAGCTGGACCAACAGCAAATAGAATATCATTATTTTCTGAATAGTCTACAAGTTTTTGCTGATTTTCAGTTCGTGCACGAACCATAGTTCCATTATTTCCATACACTAAAACATTATCCTGAAATTGAGGAAAGTTTGTTTCATATGGATTACGTCCATTAAGGATTTCCTCAATGTGCTGGTCGGAAATTTTCCCAAAGCGTTCCAGGTACTCTACCAACTGATGTACTTTTTCGCTGAAAATTTCCAAGTCTTCCTGTGAGCCAGCAACGATGATTTTGTTGCCTCTTGCACTGATGTTTAGCCTGTTAAATTCTTTTTTTAGAATTTTAAGCTTGTTGTTGTTGAAACCGAAGAACTCAACTGGATCAACAGTTTCTAATTTAATAGTTAGTTCGCTCAATTATTTTCTTATTTTTGTTTCCGAATACAAAGAATCGTCTTTTACTTTTCAGCTGTATTCTTGTAATTAATTATCAAATTGAAAATAGTATAAAATTTTAAATGGCGGTAATAACGTTATTAACAGACTTTGGAAATACAGACTACTATGTTGGCTTGTTTAAAGGCGATTTATATGCTTCCAGCCCATCTGCAAAGATTGTGGATATCTCACATTCTATACCACCATATGATATAGTTACAGGCGCTTTCTTCTTGAAAAATGTTTATACTCATTTCCCAATTGGTACCATTCATATTGCTAGGATATATGAACAAGGACTTGGCAAACAAAGATTATTAGCTGCTAAATATCAAAATTATTATTTCATCGCGCCGGACAATGGCTTTCTGACTATGGTGTTTGATGAAAAACCAGAATTGATTGTAGAAGTTGATATGAAACAAGTAAAATTAAATACACTGGAAGAATATTATTGTAGAGTTGTAAAAGAAATTACCTTCAACAATAGCATTGGTTCTATTGGAGTTGCAACTTCTAACTTTGTAGAGAAAAGAGCGATGAAACCAGTTTTACAGGAAGATAAAATAATTGGAAATGTTATACATATTGATAATTTTGGAAATGCAATAACAAATATACATGCTGATGAAATAAAAAGATTTAATAACAAAAAACAGATGCGAATTAATTATCGTAAATATGATGTAATTGATCGTATTGTAGAGAACTATACTGACGTAGCACAAACTTATAGCTTAGCAAGATTTAATTCATTAGGATATCTGGAACTTTGTATTAATTGTGGTAATGCAGCTGATTTATTAGGGTTGACAAAAGGAGATGCAGTTCAAGTGTTGTTTGAATGATGATTTTATAGATATTTTATATATTCAAGATTCATTGCTATATATATATATATATATATAATTGACATCTTGAATCTATTTCAGAATATGAAAAATAAACATGGTAATTAGAATAGTAAAGCTTACAATGCGCGAACAAGAAGTGGAAACATTTAAAACGTATTTTGCTACGGTGTGTGAAATTATTCGTTCGCAAGAAGGTTGTAATCTATTGCAGGCCTGGCAAGATATTCATCAACCGAATATATTTTTTACCTATAGTTTGTGGAATACAGATGAGGATTTGAACACATACAGAGATTCTGCATTTTTTCTGCAATTCTGGAAAACTGTAAAGCCTTGGTTCGAAGCAAAAGCAGAAGTTTGGAGTTTTAATAAAATAGTGGATTTACCTTAAGTAGAGTAGTTAGTAATTAGTATTGAGTAGTTAGAATGAAAAACATTTCTTTAAAAGAGTACGATATAATTTTTGATGATTCATTGCAATCATTAAATATCTTTTTGTCTTCAACTAATTATTCATCTATTTTTGTTTTGGTAGATGAAAATACGAAACAACATTGCTTACCAATTTTAGAAAATGTGATTTCTGATTTTAAAATCATTGAAACTAAAAGTGGTGAAGTAAATAAAAATTTATCTACGTGCGAAATTATATGGCAACAATTAATAGAACATAATGCTGACAGAAAAGTATTATTCATTAATCTTGGTGGTGGTGTAATAGGTGATATGGGTGGCTTTGCAGCAAGCTGTTACAAACGCGGAATTGATTTTATAAATATTCCAACAACTTTATTGTCACAAGTAGATTCATCCATTGGTGGAAAATTAGGAATCGACTTTAAGTATGGGAAAAACTTGATTGGTTTATTCAAAAATCCAAAAGCAGTTTTTGTTTCATCGCAATTTTTTAAAACGTTGCCACAACGGCAATTCATAAATGGTTTCGCAGAAATTTTTAAACACGCATTAATACAAGATAAAAATCAATGGCAGAAATATAAAGAGATAGATGTTTTGACTGATGAAATGAATGAAATTATTTACCAATCTTTATTAATAAAAAAAGCAGTTGTTGAAGAAGATCCTTTTGAAAAAGGATTGCGTAAAATTTTGAATTTCGGACATACGATTGGTCATGCAATAGAAGCGTATTCTTTAGAAAATGAAACTGAAAGTTTACTGCACGGCGAAGCCATTGCCATTGGTATGATTTGTGAAGCCTTTTTGTCAGTAAAAAAATGTGGTTTGCAGGAAAATGAGTTAGAAGAAATAAAAACAGTATTGCTAAAATATTTTCCAAAACACGATGTTTCTCTTTTTGATATAGATAAATTATTACAAATAATGAGCATCGATAAAAAGAACGAAGGCGCAACTATTATGGCTGCACTACTTTCTGAAATCGGAAAATGCGAATATGATATTGCAATTACTAAAGAAGAAATTTCATATAGTTTAAAATTTTACATAAATTTATAAAATTAAACAATTCAATAATTCACCAGTTCAATAATTAAAAACATGGCAACAGTAACTTTAAAAGGAAATGAAATTCACACAAACGGAAATTTACCAAATGTTGGCGAAGCCTTAGCAAACTTTTCATTAGTAGCATCTAACTTATCAGAAAAGTCATTAGCAGATTTTGCTGGCAAAAGAGTAGTGTTAAATATTTTTCCAAGTATAGACACAGGCACTTGCGCTGCCTCAGTCCATCATTTTAATAAAGATGCAGCTGCATTAGAAAACACCACTGTTTTGTGTATTGCAAAAGATTTACCATTTGCATTCAATCGTTTTTGTGGTGCAGAAGGCATTTCAAATGTAGAAACATTATCAGCATTCAGAAGCAACGATTTTGATGAAATTACTTTTAATGATGGACCTTTAAAAGGTTTGTTAAGCAGAGTTGTAATTGTTATAGATGAGAACGGAAAAGTAATCCATACTGAACAAGTTGGCGAAATTGTAGATGAGCCAAACTACGAAGCAGCATTAGCTGTTCTGAAATAGATTGTTATTATGACAGCATTAAATAATCCTGTAAATTTTCATGATGTCTGACAGTATATGTTCAAAATCGATTTTTAAGTCGATAATTTTTCCCGTCTGAATGTCAAAAACCCAGCCGTAAACCTTTAAGCCTCTTTCTTTATAGGCTTCCTGTACTGCAGCTGTTTTTATAAGATTTATACATTGCTCCTGTACATTTAATTCTATCAGTCTATTATATCGTTGATGTTCATCTGTAAAAGCATCCAGTTCAATTTGATGTAATCTATAAACATCTCTGATATTTCTTAGCCATGGATTAAGAATTCCTAAATCGGTAGGCTGCATAGCTGCTTTTACACCACCACATTCGTAATGACCACAAACTACCACATGCTTTACTTTTAAATGTCTTACTGCATAATTTATAACGGACATTACATTCAAATCTATGGATATAACCATATTGGCAATGTTTCTATGAATAAAAATTTCTCCTGGATTAGCACCCATTAAATC
>JANNVS010000430.1:0-4961 GCA_031414515.1 Sphingobacteriales bacterium
CATTGAACAAAAAAATAGAAGTGATTATGATACATTATTAATTCGTATGAAAAAATATAAAGTCGATTATATTCTAGTTCAGGAAAACCCGATGTTGTTTAATTTCTTGATCTAAAGGGTTTATTTTATTCTTTTTCTAACACTTTTTAAATACCTAAGTATATTAATATAGCTATCTTCGCATTCTACAATTCATTAATTTTACAATTTGAATAGTTTTATGAAATGCCATTACGAATGTTGTATTAAGAAAATGTATAAATGGCATTCCATTTTCACAAATAAAAAACAATTAACAGATTAAGATGAAAGATTATTCTTCAGAGTCATTAGCATTACACGAAAAATTAAAAGGAAAAATTTCTATTTCCTTAAAAACAGATCTAAAATCTAAAAAAGATTTGACATTATGCTATTCACCAGGCGTTGCAGAACCAGTGCGCCAAATTGCTAACGATGAAGAAAGAGTTTGGGATTTAACTATTAAAGGAAACTGCGTAGCAGTTGTTACAGATGGTTCTGCTATTTTAGGGTTAGGAAATCTAGGACCAGAAGCAGCCATTCCAGTAATGGAAGGCAAAGCCATGTTGTTCAAAAAATTTGCAGGTATTGATGCCTTTCCAATTTGTCTGGCAACACAAAACACAGAAGAAATTATTCAAACTATTAGAAATATTGCACCGGTTTTTGGTGGAATTAATTTAGAAGATATTTCCTCACCGCGTTGTTTTGAAATTGAGGAACGTTTGCAAACATTAGGCATTCCTGTTTTTCATGATGACCAGCATGGAACAGCAATTGTAGTCTTAGCAGGAATTATTAATGCTTGTAAACTATTAAATAAAAATATCAGCGAACTCAAAGTAGTAATAAATGGTGCTGGTGCTGCAGGTTTGGCAATTTCTAAATTATTAATGTGCCATGAAATTGACAGAACAGTTTGTACACCAGTACAACAAATCGTTATGTGCGATTCTAAAGGAATCATTCATAAAGATCGTTCAGATTTGAATGACTTTAAACGCGAAATTTTAAAATATACGAATCCATTCAATACAAAAGGCACATTGAAAACAGCACTAAAAAATGCAGATGTTTTTATTGGTGTTAGTCAGGCAAATCAACTCACAACAGAAGATGTGATGACGATGAATAAACAGCCAATTATTTTTCCATTGGCAAATCCAATTCCAGAAATTTCGCCAGACAAAGCATATAAAGGTGGCGCTGGTGTAGTTGGAACTGGTAGAAGCGATGTGCCAAATCAAATAAATAACGTATTGGCATTTCCAGGAATTTTTAGAGGTGCGTTGGATATTCGCGCACGTCGTATTACACCACGAATGAAAGTAGCTGCTGCATATGCAATTGCAAATTGCGTAACTGATTTACACCGCGATAATATCATACCTTCTACTTTAGATTTGAATGTTGCCAAAAATGTAGCACAAGCTGTAAAAGATGCGTATCTAGAAGATATCAAAAATATGGAAATACCAAAGCACGCGTTATAAGACTAACAAATTAAAATAATTACTACTAAAAGCAGAAGAGTTAGATTTATGATTTTTACAGCAATAGCTGTAAAATGAACCAAGCGTGGCTATTAGCATTTGCGTTCATTTTATCAGCGGTTGCTTCGAGTGAAAGGAGAAGCAAATTGCCTTAAAAATCATAAAAGCTTTTTGGTTACTTTTTTGGCTCAAAAAGTGACAAGAATAAAATAAAAAAGCAGAGTTCAAAACTCTGCTTTTTACATTAAAATGCAAATGCTTTATTATCTTGCCATGGGTTTTTTATACCATTTTTTCTTTGGCTTATTAGCATTATTATTTTGTGGTCTTGGTCCTGCAAATTTATGTTGATGTGGTTCTTTTAATTCCACTACTGCATTTGCAATCGGATACGGATGATCCACACGAACAGGAATTTGTTTGCCAATTAATTTCTGAATATCGCGCAATAATAATTTTTCTTCTGTATCGCAAAATGAAAATGCAATGCCTGAATTTCCTGCGCGTCCAGTTCTTCCAATTCTATGAACATACGTCTCAGAAACTTCTGGCAATTCAAAATTTATGACATGTGTTAAATCATCAACATCGATGCCACGTGCAGCAATATCTGTAGCTACCAGTACACGAATTGTTTTGTTTTTAAAACTTTGCAAGGCAGCTTGTCTTGCATTTTGTGATTTATTGCCATGAATTGCAGCCGCTCTAACATTTGCTATAGTTAATACCTTTACTACTTTATCAGCACCATGTTTCGTGCGTGTAAATACTAAGGCACTTCGTACATCTTTATCTTTTAAAAGATGCACTAACAATGCATTTTTATCTCTTTTTTCTACAAAGAAAATGGATTGATCGATTGTGTTTGCTGTAGATGAAACTGGTGTAACAGATACTTTTTCCGGATTCGTTAAAATAGAATTTGCCAATCCTTGAATTTCATTCGGCATCGTTGCAGAGAAAAATAAAGTTTGACGTTGTACAGGTATTTTTGCTATGATTTTTTTAACATCATTTACAAAACCCATGTCGAGCATTCTGTCTGCTTCATCTAATACAAAAATTTGTATCGAGCGCAAATCCACATAACCTTGGTTCATCAAGTCTAATAATCGTCCTGGTGTTGCCACCAAAATATCAATACCTTGATTCAATGCCATTACTTGTGCGTGTTGTGAAACACCACCGAAAATTACACTTCGTTTTAATGGAATATGTCTGCCGTAAGCAGCAAAACTTTCCATAATTTGTATAGCTAATTCGCGCGTTGGAGTTAAGATTAATGCTTTTGGTGCTTTTGTTTTTTTACCAACGATTAAATCTTCGGCTAACAATTGCAACATAGGAATAGCGAAGGCAGCAGTTTTACCTGTGCCTGTTTGTGCGCAGCCTAATAAATCTCTTTTTTGTAAAATAATAGGAATCGATTGTTCCTGAATGGGTGTAGGTGTTGTATAACCTTCTGTTTGAAGAGCCTTTAAAATAGGCTCAATTAAATTTAATTCTTTAAATAACATTTGTTTTTAATAAGTAAGAATGTATTGAATATGCGTAATACAAGCAATTTGAAATAGCCACATGCAAGATTAAAAAAACGGAGAAGTTTAATTTTAAACCGACATATTCATGTGGCAAGTAAAAAACAAATTATTCGGAGTTGTTTGGGTTTATAAACCGATAATGCGTTCAATAATTGATACAAAGATATGGATTTTATCGACAGAAAACAAATTGTAGTGTTATGGTTGGGTTTTGTAATGATAAAATAGCTTAGATAATTACAGGTATAACTTTAATCTTAATGCGAAATTTACCATTCTGTACTTCTATTCTTGATCGTTTTGGGTTTTGTATAAACCCTTTAAATGTTCCTTCTAATATACTATCTGCTAAACTGTTAACTTGAACAACAAAACCATTTCCCGTTTGACTCCAGAATGAATAGTCATTCTGTGTTGAATTAGGTGGAGCTGAACTTAAACCTCTCATATTTATAATTTCTAACTCGGCGGATTGATATATTGTTGGATTTTTTATAGGCAATTTAAATGGCATCGACTGATTAAATATATTTGCCTGATCAAAATAAATTGCCATCATTATAGATAGGTCATTATTTTCACGTACCAAATGAATATTATCAAGTCCAATCGAATCGTTTACATAAAGTGCGTTGAATCCGGTATCGTTATAAGGAAATCTATCACCGTAGACAGTTGCACAGTATATTTTATGTCCATCAAATTCTCCTGAAATGTAAAACTCAGATTCAGGGTCAGATATTGCATCATTTAAAAATAATTTCGATGAATCAATAGCTACAGACTTTTCAGTCGGTATCTCAGTTTCCTTTTTACAAGAAGAAATAAGCAGTGCACCTAAAACAAGGAATATGCATATTGTTTGTTTCATATGTTTTTAATTTATTTTGTATAAAAACGGAACATTGTTTATTTACTCTTTCATTTGCATAGTGTTTCTTATTGTAATAATTATATGTATCAGTGTAATTCAAATATACCTAATATCTTTAATTGTTAAATAAATAAAAACAAGGTATTTTTCCCAAAATATCCAAAATCATAATCCATATTTCATATTTCAAATTCGGTTCATTCAAAAACAAAACGTATTTTTGTACAACCAAAAAATGCTTTTTCCCGAAGCATAACACATGAGCGACCAAATAAAACACGAATGCGGAATTGCCTTAATAAGGCTACTAAAACCGCTGTCTTACTACAAAGAAAAATACGGCGATATCCATTACGGCTTAAACAAGATGTATCTCCTAATGGAAAAACAGCATAACCGCGGACAAGATGGCGCTGGTTTGGCTACTATTAAATTAGATACAGCACCAGGTAGTTCTTACTTTGATAGAGAGCGAAGCGTAGATAAACAAGCCATCAAATCTATATTCGAAAAAGTATTTCGCCAATTCGCCAATCTTTCTGATAAAGAAAGAGAACAACTAAATAACATGGATTATGTGAAAAATCATTATCCATTTATGGGTGAGTTGTTGCTCGGACATTTGCGCTACGGAACGCATGGCGGCAACGATATGAGCAATTGCCATCCACGAATTCGTGCTAATAACTGGAAAACAAGAACCTTGATTGTTGCCGGAAACTTTAACATGACAAATGTAGATGAGTTATTTGATAAATTAGTAGACTTAGGCCAGTTTCCGCGCGAAATGTCAGATACGATGACTGTTTTGGAGAAAATTGGTCATTTTTTAGATGTCGAAAATCAAAGATTATTTAAAAAATTTAAACCTTCAGGTTTATCCAATTATGAGATAACACCATTAATTGAACATAGTATTAATGTAGCAGAAATTTTGAAAAATTCTGCAGAAGATGTTGATGGTGGTTATGCAATGGCTGGCATAGTGGGGCACGGCGACGCATTTGTAATGCGCGATCCTATTGGCTTTCG